>CAZXKW010000175.1:0-1517 GCA_964641565.1 uncultured Candidatus Peribacteria bacterium | reverse complement strand
GCATCAGGCTTCAAGCCTCAAGCTTCATAACTCTTCCCAAAGGGACCCCTTTGGGGCAACTCTCAACTTCTATAGCCCATGTTTCAACACACCATTCACCAAACTGAATTGTTCAATGTAGCGCGTAAATGCTGGGCTGAGACTAATGTCCAAACCTAAAGCTTGATCGAGTCTTGTTGCTGTCTTAGTGTTGAACACTCCCTGATCATCTTCAGAATCTAAATGAATATTATATTGAGATTGGAAATCAGTCACTGCTTGAGCTGTTTGATCACCATAATAATCAGTGATTGGACCTTGGTAGACTTTTAATTTAGCTAATTTTTCTTGAAGAGTAGAAACTTCAGCCCCCTTACTGCCTTTCTTAAGCACGACTACTGGAGCAGGTACTGGTTCAGTCTTCCCTAAGAGTACAGCCATCATTCTTGTACGTGTAGCAGCATCAAAAGCACCAGCGCCTTCTACTTCAGCTGTAGCAATCAATTTCTCGGCTAATTGGAAACGAATCAAAGCAGACTTGGTCGCTGGTCCGAAATAACCAGTAATAGTTGGTCCATCGAAATAGCCCAAAAGACGGAGGTTTTCCTGTAATTTAGAAATTTCTTCACCTTCAGCACCAAACTCTAAGTTAAAATTGAGAATGTTTCCTGATCCCGTACTAGCAGAAACATCAGGAGTTGATTGGCCACTATTAGACTTACTGTACGGTACAGCGATATCACTAACATCTAAAGATGCCCCTTCACTGGCTAATAGTGCTTGCCAAGTACGTGGACCGACTACACCTGCACCATAAGCATCCTTGGAAGCGACAATGTTTTTATTTATTTGGAAAGTAATAACTGCTTTTTCTACCGTGGTATCGAAATTAGATCCTACAGTCACAGCATAACCTAATTGTTTTAAGGTTTTAGTAAGCACTGTTACATCTTCATCATTATCTCCTAAACCCAAATTTTTATGTCCCATAGATTGCTTGCTTTCCCAATAGGCAGATGGCAAGGCAGCGCTAGGTAAATTATAAGTTCCCATTCTATTTTTTACTTCACTAGGCACCGTACTGCCCGGCAAATAAACCGTACATTTAGTAGTACGTTTGCCCCAGTTAGTAGCACGAGCCACTCCTTCATCTCCTTTTCCTACCCAGATATCGAAACGATTACCCTTGATAGCACCACCACGATCGGTTACTTCACCGACACCAAATCCACCAATATCGACAATAGTACCAAATGGATACTGCGGTGGAGCAGCTACGGTACCTAGCTTCACCTTGCTACCATTAGCAGTAGTATCATCTCCATTCATAGCTACTTCCGCTTCGAAGTTGCCTTTAGCATAATTTTGTTGACCTGCCACTGGCTGATAATAAGCAGTAACTACACATTCTAGATCAGAAACCAAAATAGATTCGGTGCTGTCAGCATGCGCCACAAGCGGCAAAAGCATTCCTACCACAATCACCGTAATAGCTACTTTTTGGCCTAATTTTTGTATTTTTGTTTCAGTTTTTTTTC
>CAZXKW010000174.1:0-1646 GCA_964641565.1 uncultured Candidatus Peribacteria bacterium | reverse complement strand
TACGGAAACTCTAGATACTGGAGCTTATGCTGTGGCTTTTGTTAAACTACCAGAATCTGGTCCAGTGGGCTTGATGGTTGTCTTTACTCTCAGTGCCTTGTTCAGTGCAGCATTTGTTTACCGCAAAAAACTCTTAGCATTCACGAAGTAATGCTTACGAGGTAACTCTGATGAGATAAAAAAGGTGAAGGGGGTAACCTCTTCACCTTTTTTGAAAAGCTGCTATCTAAAAAATCGGCGTATTGGAGAAGCTACAGACTCTTTTAGTAAATTTCTAACCTGTGTAACTTCACCTAATTGCTCTTCATATAAATATCTCAAATGTTTTCGCCGGTGACGCCGAACATTCCACAACTGCTCTGCTTCTTTATCATTAAATGTCCATGTTGCATCTTCACCAATAGGCGTCTTTTTATCTACAGATACTACTCCCTCTTTTATGTATGCTGCATAATCGCGATGAACACTATTTCGTACCAAGAGATCTTTCAGTGACGCAATTTCATCAGCTCTTTTTTGGTACATATCAGCTAATGAATGCTGATGACTATGATGTTTTCGAGCTAACGTTGATAAATGAAAAAACAATTGGCTATCATGTTCAAGATATCTCCTTGAAGGATCAGCAGCCATAAAGAGCAAAGCACCAGCACTCTGTACGGACTCTCTACCAAAAGCCCATACCTCACCACCATTTTTTCGAACTCGGGCAGCATATTTCTCAAGTAGCCTCTCTACATGCATACAACCACCAGGAGTTTGCAATAAAAATACTAACCTTAATCTTTGCTCAAGCATGATTGCAGAGATTTCTTTTTCTTTGTGCCCTCTTTGCTTAACAATTTCAGCCAACCGACTCAAGGATGCATTTCTTCTGGCAGACACGGCACCTAAATTTGCTAATCCTAAAGGCTCTGATTCCCAACGCGCAACATCACAGATCTCCACAAAGGCACCTCTAGATATAGGTTGTACATCATGAGCCTCAGGTCCACAATACAACACCTTCTTCAAAATACCCTTTGTATGTGAGGCGAACACATTATCAATTCTGCCATCAACTACCACGCTAATTGTTGGTAAATTTCCCATTCGCCCCATCACAAAATTAAAAGGGGTGTATATTAACTAAATCAAGTTAATTTAACAAGAATCTAGCCAAGATTTCATACCCAGCTTGGCCTAAGATCAAGTTATTCTGTACTTGGATAAAATGATCGTTATCTCTGAGCACCCCTGTAGCTTGATATTTTTCCTTTCGTATTTCTAAGAGATGATTAATTTCAGCTAAGGGGATATCAGGATGAAATTGCGTTGCAAAGAAGTTTTGATAATGAAACGCTTGGACGGCAGTATTGTCATTGTAGGCTAACAATTCACATTGCGAAGGCAAGACATCAATATGGTCATTATGCGTAGCATGGACATGCTTTTGCTGATCAAATCCATGCAGCAAAGCATGCTGCTTGCCCGATTCAGTGAGTTTGACTTGTACCGAACCAAATTCGGTACCATTGGGATTTTTAGTCACTTGCCCACCAAGAAATTCAGCTAGAAACTGAGCTCCAAAACATACTGCATAAGTAGCGATACGATTGTTGGCCACAGTCTGATAGAGCTGCTCAAGCTGTTTTTTCCAAGGAATT
>CAZXKW010000173.1:0-1773 GCA_964641565.1 uncultured Candidatus Peribacteria bacterium | reverse complement strand
GCCGGGTGGGCTGAACTTTGCTATCAGATTACCTCTTCCATGAAGTCATACCAGTTACTATTTGCTTCACATTGTGCTGAAGTCAAAGATGCTGTCTACACTATTCAGAGTTTTAACTGTGACCATCTCTTTGGCTGTGTCGGACTCTATCGAAAAAGCTATTGTATTTTGAACAAGCAATACACCAAGGAAGAGTACGAAGCACTTGTTCCCAGAATTATAGAGCACATGCAATCCACTGGTGAGTGGTCACAATTTTTCCCGATGGCAATATCCCCTTTTGCCTACAATGAAACCGTGGCACAAGAATACTTCCCACTGACAAAAGCAACTGTCGAACAAAAAGGTTTACGCTGGCAAGATCATACTCTGATGAACCGTTATGAAGGCCCCCAAATCACCATTCCTGATCATATCGATCAAGTGACAGATGAAATCTTGAAACAAATATTGAGTTGTACTGAATGTCAAAAAAACTACAAAGTGATTCAGCAAGAATTAGAGTTCTATCGCCAAAGACGCATCCCAGCTTCTACTCTTTGTTTAGATTGTAGACACAAGTACCGCCTAGCACTGAAAACTCCTAATTGTCTATATGATCGCAACTGTCAGGGATGCCAAAAAGAGATAAAAACTCCTTATGCCCCCGAGCGAAAAGAAATAGTTTATTGTAATGGGTGCTATCAAGAAGCTATCACTAATCTGTAACATAGTCAGGAGCATCGAGAGCGTCTTAGTTGGAAAAATGGCTGGTTACTCTGGGATAGAAATTGTGCCAAATGCCAAGCTCCAATCAAAACTACTTATAGTTCGGACCGCAAAGAAGTACTGTATTGTGAAAAATGCTACTTAGAATCGGTGTATTAATGAGTGATCGACACCAGCGCAGCTACAGGTTTTTTATAAACAGCTAGCCTCAAACTATTAAGTAACAGTAGTTGCTCTGATGCTGAACTTTCAGTCACTATAATCAACTCATTGCCAGTAATTTCACTCTGAACCATAGGTTGACTAATCAAAACATCACCTAAAAAGATCGCTAGGGGCTTACCAATATTACGTTTCGTAATCTGCGCAATTTTTGCTTGCCCTTCTTTGGTGAGGGTCAGTGCTATGTGATACGATTGTTGAACGGCACCAATGCCCACCCTGTCGATTTGTAGTTCACTTAATCCTGTTTCTTGCCATATAGGCTCTTGCGCTGGATCTGCCATTGAAGGAAGCTCTTTAATAGATAAAGGCAAAGGGGCAATCAATCCATTTGCTTCTGTAAAAGTAAGTGGCTTATTTTCTGGAACCTTTACCGTGATCAAATTATTATCAAGTAGTCCACTAGTAACTTCAAAACCCTCCTGATACTTCTTAGCCAGACGCTGAGTGATTAAACTCTTAATGGAGTCTACCATACCGTCAGTAGGATCCCCCTCGTACTGAGCCAAAGCATCAGGATTGACTCGGTAATGAATAGTAGTCCCTACTTGGTTTGTTAATTCACTTTGAGTTTGAGGCACCACTACTTGAGAACATCCGGTTAAAAGAGTAAGCGACAAACAAGCAATGATGGCAGTTTTAAGCATATGAAGTACAACAATTACATTCACCTTAATACAGAAAGAACAGGATGCAAATAGTTCTGGACTTCAGTTCCGACGATATGCTACTTTCCAAACAAGCTAAGCTCACTGACATGGAAGCAATCTGCAATCAAACTGGTAAAACTTTTACTATTACTGAAGCAGAAAAAGCTTTCTTGGAAAGCAAAGGCATTCCCCT
>CAZXKW010000172.1:0-1774 GCA_964641565.1 uncultured Candidatus Peribacteria bacterium | reverse complement strand
CCAGGCATTGATTAAGCTAATCAAAGAAAAACAGCTCAAAGTGATTTTTTCCGAGCCCCAGTTTTCACCTAGGATAGTAGAAACACTAGCGCAAGATCTCAATCTAAAAGTATATAGTCTCGACCCCATGGAAACTGGTACAGCATCAGCTACTTTCTATGAAGACATCACACTTAGTAATCTCAAGAATATTGTTGCTGCTTTCAATCTATGAGCCCAATTCTCAGCTTAAAAGACGTCACTATTGCCATTGATAGAAAATTGATCATTGATCAAGTCTCTTTTGAAATAATGCCAGGGCAAATTATTGGATTAGTAGGCCCAAATGGCGGAGGGAAAAGCACACTGGTAAAGGCGATTTTAGGATTACAACCAATTACTAGCGGCACTATTACTCGCTCAAAAGATTTGCGCATTGGCTATCTTCCTCAGCGACCACCAATATCTTTTGATATTCCATTGACTGTCAAAGAACTATGGCATATCTATCAAACTAATACTGCCAAAGCAAAGGCATTGATCAATCGGCTCAATTTAACCAATTTGGCTGACAAACAAGTACGAAGCTTATCTGGCGGTGAATTACAAAAAGTATTCTTGATTGTTGCTTTAGCGGATACCCCAGACTTAATCATTTTGGATGAACCCGGCTCCAATATTGATACAGACAGTGATCAAACGCTCCAAGCTTTATTGCTAGAAGAAAAAAAAGCCACCAAAAGCATGATTGTGATTTCGCATGATATCGATAGCATTGCCCAGATAGCAGACAATTTATTATGTCTACAACAAAAAATGATTTGCACCGGGAAACCAAATTTGGTGCTGAGAAGTCAAGAATTCCAAGATTTAATTGGCGACCATCACCATCACCACCATTGAAGCTACAGCCATGATTACCACACTTTGGGAAATATTTTCGTATCCATTCATGCTGCGGGCTTTAATTGCCGCTCTCCTCTTGGCCCTACTCACTTCGCAAGTAGGTGTATTTGTATTAAGTAGAAAATTAGCTTTTCTCGGTGATACTCTTTCACATGCAGCTTTTACTGGAATTGCTATAGGCTTAATCATTGGTATTCATCCTCAGATTACCGTCTTTGCCATTGCTATTTTAGTCGCCTTCTTGCTGACATGGTTACAAGACAATGCCAAGCTTTCTTCAGACACCTATATCGCCATTCTCTACTCAAGCTTACTTTCATTTGGAATCGTATTGATCAGCCTATTCACCGGATTTCGAGCTGAACTATTCCAATATCTCTTCGGTGATATTTTAGCAATTGATACCACTGACCTTGTCATGATCAGCACAGTCACTCTCGCCACAATTATCGGTATTTATGCCTACTACAGGCCACTTATGATGGTAGTAATCGACAAAGATATTGCACAAAGCAAAGGCGTTAATGTAAAAATTTATAACTATATTTTCATCCTACTATTGGCACTAACCACCGCAGTTACCATCAAAATTATTGGCGTCCTTTTACTGAGTAGTTTACTAGTAATCCCTGCTGCCTGTGCGATGATGCAGGCGAAAAGTCTCAAAGGAGCATTCATCTATTCCTTCATCATCGCTGAACTAATGGCCTTCATGGGCTTAATAATATCTTATCTTGCCGACACGCCTTCGGGACCAACAATGATTTTGGTAGGCAGCATTTTCTTTGCTATCCTCAATATTAAAAAAGCAATCCAAAAGTAAATTAAAAACTCAGAATTCAGAATGCAGAATTGTCGCATCAGGGTGTCATCCTGATCCCGTGCCTGC
>CAZXKW010000171.1:0-1781 GCA_964641565.1 uncultured Candidatus Peribacteria bacterium | reverse complement strand
CCAACTTCAACTTCAGAAAAGGCTTGGATTGTAGTACTTACTACTTTTCCACCTCGTGCTTGCGGCATTGCTACTTTTAGCAATGATTTGTGCAATGCTTTTGATCAATTATTTGCTCCTGAACTGGAAACGAAGATTGTAGCTATGACCAACAAAAATAGTACGGCTTTGGCTTACTCCGATAAAGTCATTGGTCAAATTCTTCAAAGTCGCCGCGGAGATTATGTTGCACTAGCAAAAAAACTCAACCAAGACCGGCGAGTAAAATTGGTAAGTATTCAACATGAGTTTGGTTTATACAATGGGCTTTATGGCGACTATTTACTGACATTGATTGCTGCTTTACGCAAACCTTTAGTAATCACTTTTCATACCGTCCTACCAACACCAGATCGATACCTCTTGAGAACAGTAAGAGCTTTGGCCTCCCATGCTGACCGTGTGATAGTCATGACACATGTATCGCGCAAACTACTAGAAGATACTTATACAATTGCCGCAGAAAAAATTGTGGTCATTCCCCATGGTATTCATCCAATATCATTTGAACAGAGCCATACAGCTAAACAACAGTTAAAGCTTGATCCGAAGGAAATGGTATTGAGCACCTTTGGTTTATTAAGTAGAAGCAAGGGTATAGAGCATGTACTGGATGCCTTACCTGAAGTAATCAAACACTATCCCCATATTCATTACCATATATTAGGCGCAACGCATCCAGTAGTGCTGCATGAAGAGGGTGAATCTTACCGCGAATTTTTGGCTGAAAAGGTGCATGCCTTACAACTCACCAACCATGTCACCTTTCACAACCATTTTTTAGCCACTAAAGACCTTTTAACCTTTCTCAATGCAACAGATATCTATTTAGCGACTCCACTCAATCCCAACCAAGCAGTATCAGGAACACTGTCTTATGCCTTGGGAGCAGGAAGACCAGTAATTGCCACAGCATTTGCACAAGCGCGAGAAGTAATTACTCCTGAAGTGGGACTATTAGTTGATTTCCAAAAACCAGAGCAAATTACCCAAGCATTACTAGAACTCTTAGGTGATAAGAAGAAATTATTTCTTTTAGGGAAAACTGCTTACTTCAGAACCAGATCCACCACATGGCCAAATGTTGCTATTGCCTATATGAATACATTTAAGCAACTAGTTCCCCAACTCAGTGATTATCAAAATCACCCACCAGTTATCAAAATGGATCATTTAACCAAAATGACTGATGATTTTGGCATGATTCAATTTGCTCAGCTAGCTGAGCCAGAATTGAGCTCTGGCTATACCATTGATGACAATGCTCGGGCATTGATTCTGACAGTTAGGTACTACCACTCTCACAAAATATCTGCTTCATTAACCGCAATTCGCATCTATTTAAAATTTCTTCAATTCGTTCACAAAATCGACGGTAAATTTGAAAACTATGTTAACCAATCAAAAACATTGAGCCATCAACAAAATAACAATGAAAACCTCGACGACGCCAATGGCCGTGCACTTTATGCACTAGCAGTAACTGGCACCTCAAAAGACATGAGTAATGAAATCCATGAGCAGGCACAATTGATGTATCAACAAAGTTGCCCAACAGCTGACGATTTCACTTCCCCACGAGCCAAGGCTTTTCTTATTAAAAGTTTAGCATTGCAAATCAAACTAGCCCCCAATGACGCCTATAGCGCTCAACTCAAGAACAACTGTGATTTCTTAGTAACACTTTTTCAAAGCCATAGTTCTCCCAGCTGGCAATGGTTCGAGCCGATTATGACTTATTC
>CAZXKW010000170.1:0-1788 GCA_964641565.1 uncultured Candidatus Peribacteria bacterium | reverse complement strand
CACTGCCCCTGGCTCAATAATTTGAGTCGAGCGAATACTGCCCCCTATCTCCATATTCCACCCATGAGCCTGAATAATGCTGTTGGATAAAACCACTTCTTGGGGGTTGGCATGCGGCTCTATTTTCATCAACCGTCCATACTGGGGTAATTCAGCCGAAAAAGCTCCCGTCAGATTGAGACTTTTGATCGATGCTCCCGATGTGCCATATATCAACCAGCCTGATGAATCCATTCCATTATTAAGTAAATTATTTTCTAAAACCAATCCATCTACTGGCCCTGCGACTTCAAAAGTATTTTTGGGAGCAATACCACTTTCTGATTCAATCACTACATTGCTAAATGAGATATTCGCGGTCTTACCTCGTAAATTGACTTCACTAGGTCCATCGGTAGAAATTACCCCACCATACATTTTAAAGTTTGAGGCATTTTCGATAATAATATTCGTGGTATTCGCTAGTCTCGGAAGAGAAACTTTATCAAAACGATCCCCATCATAGGGTGGCTTTCTTTTTAATATCAGGGTATGAATCTCACACTGAACGCATGTCAGATCGGAAGTGTAATTGATGGGATTGGCAGCTGGTAAAGTAAAGTAGGGGGATGTGACATAGTTGGATGTACCTCCTATTGAGTTAGAGCCAGTCATAACAAGGGCCGGTACACCATTTTTGTATGAATGAATAGAGATATCTTGGAAAGTATTATTGGTTGATCCATAAAGATAGATACCCGCTTTCTCCCACCATCCGGCCACAAACACCCGACTTAAATTGACTTTTGTACTTTGAGAAAATAATATTCCAACCGATGGATTGACTGGAAAATCACTGTTTTCTTGCATAGGATCTTGTGCCCAGATACTCATATTTTCCATGGCAAAATAGGGAGAATTAGAAGCATCAATCACGGGAATCGAACTTGTTTGTTTTGAAGGAATTAAACGGGTCCCTAGCATTGTCTCCCCTCTCATTCGAAAACTTTGTAGATTGGTTGTATTGAGTGAACTAATCACATAGTCTCCATAAGGGAAATAAATCTCTTTATATCCAAGTCTACCTCCTGGACCAGTTTGATTGGCAGCTGAAATAGCTGCCTGAATAGCAGCGGTATCATCGGTCACACCATCACCTTTAGCTCCGAAAGCTTTTACATTGATAGTCCCAGGAGAAGTCGTAAACTTGCGGCCAAAATTGGAGACTACAGTATTAAAATCAAACAAATCTACCTGACCATTACCATCAATATCCGAATCCGGATTGCCATTGTTTAAAGTAGAATCAGAAGTGCCCGATGAAGTGGCGGCAAAACTGCTTAAAATTTTTCTAGTCTGGGTTTGATTGGTTGCCACGAAAATACCTATCACCAAAACCACTACTACCAATAAAGAGGAAAAGATTTTTAATTTAGACATTAACTTCGGCGCTTAATAATCCCTAGCTGGAAGAGTTTGTCAGCCATTCGGGAGAAATCAAAGGTGTTGATACGATTGTCATCATTGAAGTCAAGCAATTGTTTGCCAGCTGGTACTGGATTGGTAGCACTAAAGTTGGAAAGCATGATTGATAAATCAGTCAAATTGACCACACAGTCGCCATTGCCATCTCCTTTAAGAGTCAGACAGTTGACCGATGGTGATGGAACTACACTTGGTGAGGCGATGGCACTTGGTGAAGGTGAGGCTGAGACTGCTGGTGAGGGTGACGCTCCAGAACCGGTAATTACAATATTTGCATCCTGAGTTTTTTGTAAAATATTTTGATTGTTTGAATTACTAAAAATC
>CAZXKW010000169.1:0-1923 GCA_964641565.1 uncultured Candidatus Peribacteria bacterium | reverse complement strand
AGAGCAGATTCGGCAGACTGTAATTGCGATTTTACTTGTGATCTCAAGACAGCCAAAGCAGCCTCACTGGCACTCACCTGTAATTCAGCATTCAAGACCTGTCCCTGACTTTGCTCTTCTTGACTAGCAGACTGACTACTCACCACCTCTATTGATTTCTTGGACGCCGAGAGATTATTTTCTGCTTGGGAAATTTGAATAGCAAGCTGAGACTTTTGGCTACTCACTGTAGCCCCCGAATCACCACGCAAAGCATCACGTTGTGATCGTAATTCAGCTAAATAGCTAGCAGCATTGTCACTTTGCAATATAGTTTGCTGAATATTCTGCGCATTAACAGCCTTCACTTTTTGCAAAATCTTTTTCAACTGATCAACATTTTGCTTAGCATTAGTCACTTGCAGTTCCGCTTGTTTGATCTGATTACTGGTCAGCTCTTGCGTCTGCGCAAGCATTCTTTCAGCTTCAATGACCATTGATTCTTGTGTTGTAACTTGCAAATTAGCAGTAGCTACTTCTTCCTCAGCCTGCTTTTTGAGAGCATCCACATACTTTTGATTATTCTCCAGACTTTTACGTGCATTTTGAATATTTACTCTCTGCACATTCACTTCTTCAATTTTTGCACCTGCCAAAGTACGATCCCGATTAGATGTAGCCAAGGCTACATTCGTTTCAGCCTGAGCAACTCGACTATTAGCTTGGAAATTATCTAATTCCGCCAATTTTTGCCCTTCAATGACCTGATCCCCTACTCTGACATTAATTTGTTTTACTCTGCCGGTAGAACGGAAATTAAGATTAATATCCGACGCAGCCATTACTGACCCATTCACTGACACAATTTCCTGAATAGTGCCTTTATTTACAGTATAGGTCTCATAACTTACTTTCTTCTCCTTTCCTGATCCTAATAAATAATAAGCCCCACCACCGATCAGACTTAAAATTACCGTAAAGCCAACAATTTTTTTGATAAGTGACATAAACTAAAATATCTCCTACCATTATACCTGATATAAAGGTTTTACTGAAGAGCCTAGATTGCTAATTGAATTGCAGATCTACGCAAAAACCAGATTTACCAACTCAGTTTTAAACAAAACTCACATATTATCATTCCCTAGTCAGCGAAAAACTAGAGAAGTTTTTTACCATCAGCCATGATGTCACCGAGCTTATTACATTGAAAGTGCTAATAAAAACCTCATTACAGCAATAACCACAATTATTACTTGAATAATTGAACATTTTCATCGCCTCCAGATGATCCTACAATATTAGTATGATTCACCATCGAAAGCGCTATCGCACTGGTGACAATGATTACACAGCCACCAAGCTCCAGCAAGGTAGGTATCTCACGATAAAAGATAAATGCTAAAGCCAAAGCGAACACCAATTCAAGATTGAGAATATTATTGGCTGTAATTACTGGCACATTATTGAATCCATAGTTAATAAAAAAGATATCAACCACACATAATAAAGCAGTCACAAACAAAATCACTACAGGCCAAAAAGCGACGGTAAATCCTTGTAATCCCCCATCAAAAAACAGTGCTGAAACAATCAAAAATACGGTAGATAAACCTAAAATAATTTGGGTAATTTCTGTATCACCGAGATAGGTAGTTTGCCATTTACGAAACATATAACCAAAAGCAAAAAGGATTGCTGCAATCAGAGCCAATACCTCCCCTCTACCAAACTCCGAGAATGACACATCATACACAACTACCATGAGAACACCAATAAAAGCAAAGAACAACAAACCAGCCTTGGCCAAAGTCACTTTTTCCTTAAAGAAAAGCATGCCAAACAATGCCGTAAATGGAACAGCCTGCATGACAGTCACATTGCCAATCTTAGTCAGGGTCAAAGCCTCACGATAGAGATTAATAGCTAAGAGATAATAAACAA
>CAZXKW010000168.1:0-1978 GCA_964641565.1 uncultured Candidatus Peribacteria bacterium | reverse complement strand
CATCATACTGTTTTTTCCCAAAATCGATATTTACCACTGACGCAGGTGGATCATCACTACTAATAAATGGATCACAAATAGGATTTTTTATCAATTCAACAAGATCAGTGATCAATAAACCATAGGCGACTACATCTATTTTGATTGGTTGTACATCTACGGTATAGCTACTTTTAGACTCTCGGTCAGGTATTGAATAAACTAATTCTAAACTAATTTCATTAGTACTACATTTATTTCGCCCACAGGAATAATACCCCTTAAAAGCACTTGCTCCATTATTATTGATAAATACCATGTGAGGCCCAATTCTCAGTGACAAATCAGTTAGTTGATCTAATGCCCCCCACTTTTCCTCAACGTAATTATCAATTGCAAGCCAAAAGTAGCGATGAATTAGCGGTGGTAACCTATCCAAAGTAGTCCGGAAATGGGCTGGGATTTTACGAATAAAAGGATTCTCTCGGAAAGCTTCCATAAAACATTATAGAGCTGGTCAGTATAACAAACTGACTTAGCATTTACCAGTACATAAATAACTATAGAACCAGTATCTTAAAATAATCATTCAAATTAACAAGTAAGAAATCACCAGTTTGTTATCCAGTAAAACTGGAAATACATTACGCTTGTAACGAATCTTTTATTTATATGCTTAAAAATAATTTTCTCCTGAAGTTAATTGGACTCATGATTTTAGTAGGTATTATCTATGCCTTTTTGCTAGAGGGAGCTAATCGCTTAAAAAGCTTTGGTCCCGCCTACCATGCTGCTGGTATTATAATCGCGGTGAGTCTTTTTATTTTAATGTTCATCCTCTTGGCACGATGGTTGATGACAGGATCAGGACCAAATGCAAATGAATTATTAGCTGCTGGAGGCCAAGAAAGTAAAGCTATTATTACCAAAATCCAAGACACAGGTATGACGGTCAACAATATTTATATCATGACTACAGTCAATCTGAAGGTTACCAAAGTAGATGGTACTCAATTTGAAGCAACATGTAATGGCTTGTTTTCACGTGTACAATTACCTCGAATCGGTGATCAAGTAACGGTAGTCTATGATCCTAAAAATACTAAAAGGGTCGCAATCAAAACAAGCTAAGATATTTCTTGATCTAATTTAAACCTGTCTTTAATTGGTTTTATCTCCTCTCCCGTTGGAGCGACACCACCCTTTTCCCACAACTCCAGTGATTTAAATTGAGGCGTTTTGATATTATCCATATCCAGTAAGCCAAGTCGGCATAAAGTTAATACCGTGCGCAAATTAAGTCCGAAGTAAGCCAACTTTTCCAAACCAAGTGCTTTCAGTTTTTCGAACACAATTTCTTGTTCAGTATAAGCTGCTTCTTGGCTATTCGTAATATATTTACTTGATTTGTCTAAGCTAAGTAATTTGACATCTGTACCACGGAATAAACGCTTCACTCTTTCGATTGCTCCATCCAGAGTCTTCCGAGCAATCAGCATAAAGGCTTCTTTTTGTTGAGCATCATTGAGATCATAGCGCCCACGAATTGATTTGATCTTGCTTTCATACACTGCCTCTACACATTCTAAATAGCTTTTACCTTGTGCGCGAGCTTCCAAACCGACAATTGAATCTACACCTTCAGAATAACGTTCAAATCCAAACATCGCTCGATTCATCTCTTTCTCATTACTCACAGCACCACTTTCAGCCAACACCGTACGACGATCGGAATTGATATTGCTCATCATTGCTAAAGGAATCCGCTGACGATTCAGAGCCTGCAACATATGACCTTCAACCTCATGTGCAGTACCCACCGCTAAGGCTTCGTCAACACTGCGAGGTTGAGCAGCATCACGGATGAAGCGTCTCTCAGGATCGACAGCCATTGCCTCCGTACTACCAGTGACAAATTGCCACTTACCATCAGCAGCAGGTCCCTTTCTTTCGAGAGTAGCTGGACCTGCTGGTTCCTCACTCAGTTCACCATAATGGG
>CAZXKW010000167.1:0-2002 GCA_964641565.1 uncultured Candidatus Peribacteria bacterium | reverse complement strand
CCGTGTTCATTATTGCCAAGACCTAAGCTTCTGAGCCGTTTTTTGGCATTTTCAATATTGTTCAGAATCAATGGGCGCATATGGCTTAATCTACGAAAGGCTGCTTGTCTTTCATCAAGATTATGTGTCGCGATAGCCAATGTAGTTAATCGGTTTTGGGTAGTAATTTCAGCTAAAGTTCGTTCATATTTTGCTAATACTTGAGAATACTCAGGAAAAGTAGCTAATTCTTCAGGGCCCATGTTATGCCACTCAGCATTTCTTCTACCAATAACTTGAGCTCGCAAAGGATGAAAAGGTGGGTTTTGATAACCTATAGCACGCCAATCAGTAGCTATAATGTTATTTACCATGCCTAGATCCGGAACTAGCTGTTCAACTACTTCAAAGTCTCTCGCAGCATCATCAAAATCATTTTGACCAAATGCAGCAATCCCTGCTTCGAAGAGCTGATTCGCCATATCTCGACGTGTTTGGTGGTGTACTGGTAATGCCAATACTCTATACAGTGCGGTTTTTTCATTAACGTCACTCGGTCGGTTTAAATTGATAGCTAAAATGGCCGCCAGTGCCGTTCTAACCCATCGTGGCCACATAGCAAGGGCCGGGCCGGTTGGTGGGATGAGTGGTTGTCGTCGGTAAGGTGGGTGCTCATTTAAAGTGTTGTGCATGTTTAGTTGAAAATAAGTTTTAATTATACTTTAGAGTACTTGATTGTCAATTTCATGAAATAGCTTACTTGAAATAAGTTAGCAATCAAGCCGAATAAATTATGACACTTCAAGAGTAAAGTCGCTTCTATCCTTCGAGTACAACTAGTTGCTTTATCGTAAACACACGTCAAAACAATCAGAATGAGGACAAGACTCGTCCTGAAGGATTCGTTGGAGCCGACCAAGGGATTTGAACCCTCAACCTACAGTTTACGATACTGTCGCTCTACCGTTGAGCTAGGTCGGCATAGAATAGAAGATGTGGTTTTGTAATGGAGGTGGGTCTCTACCGCCCCGAAGGGGAGCTGACATTTTGTGAGATTAAGACAAAGACTAAGAATCAGATAAAGCGTTACCTTCGTCTCAGTCTTAGTCTCAATCTCAGAACTGCAAAGCAGTTCTAGTCAACCATTTGCACTAATACATCACTGCGAACCAATTCACCCTCTTGACGACTGAAAGCTGAAATATTGCGCACAATATTGAGATATGGCATTACCTCAGTTTCGATTTGAGTACGGGCTTTTTGCTCTTGTTCTTCGAAACTTGCTTCGGTATCACTAAAGTCCATTGCTGACATGCTGAGTTGATCAAGCATAATTGGTTTTACCAAGTCTACAATGCCGCGAACATTGATGAAGGTCGCACCGTTGACTGCTCCAGCTTGCTTGAGGAAGGTGGGATAGTTAGCTGAACTAGCTAAAGGTTTAGTAGGTGCTAAGAGGCCTTTCAGTGCTTCCAATGAACTACTGACCAAGAGATCCTTAGCGCGAATTGTGTAGTTGAAAATGTAATCACCGGGCATCATTTGACCCAAAGAGTTGATTGTTGCATTGCCAACAGTTTGTTGATTCACTTTCTCTGCGTCCGCTTCATCCAATCCTGCATTGAAACTTTGCATCAAAGCGGTAGTTACTTTCTCCATCGTTGCTTGTGCTTTAGCAGTATCATTTACTTGAGTGAGTAAGCTAATACTTATTGGTGCCATTGAAAGTGGATGTGGAATGATAGCCAATGCACTATTTTCTTGGAAAAGTGGGGCTATATCATTGGCTACACTCAAACCAGTAGCCTTCTCAATTTGAGCTACTACGGTAGTTTTTTCATCCATCGCTACAGACAATGATTCATCTATTGCTTGCATAAGGGGTGCCAACAAAGCCGTTGGGGCGGTGATATTGTGCATTTCTGCATACATCAATGCATTTTCTGGCACAAGTGTGTTGTATACTAAGCCGCTATTGCTATAAGCCTTAGCTGTCTCTGGATCAGAGAAACTAGTGAATCCA
>CAZXKW010000166.1:0-2010 GCA_964641565.1 uncultured Candidatus Peribacteria bacterium | reverse complement strand
TGCAGCAGCCACAATAGCGACTACGTTGATGGGAAGTTTGAGCTCACTGCATGCAGTAATAGTACCCATTACTGCAGCACCACCGGCCATGTCCATGTACATTTCTTCAATGTAATTTGTTGGTTTGATGTTGTAGCCACCACTATCAAAGGTGATACCTTTGCCTACTAGTAGTATAGGAGCCTCATTTCTTTTGCCGCCACGATATTGCATAACAATCAATCGAGGTTTGTGAGCACTACCTTTTCCCACTGCCCAGAGTAAACCTAACTTTTGTTTGACAATGTCTCGGTCACTTAGGACTGTGCATGTGATCTTGTATTGTTTGCTCATTTGTTTAGCATGTTGAGCCAAACTCTCTGGGTAAATATTGTCAGCAGGAGAATTAATGATGTCACGGACCTGATGTACATGTTTAGCCAAAGTTAGAATCCGAGTTATTTTACTGGCGAAACTGGTATTTTTACGGTTGGTGACGAAATTGAGTGATGTTAGTAGTTGTGAGCGGGATTTACTAGTTTTAAATGTATCAATTTGATAATTCGCTAGGCTGATTCCTTCTACCAAAGTCAAAAGATGATCTTCGCTGAGGAGGCTATTGGCAATAGTAACTGCGGTCTTTTTTATTAGGCGCAATTTCTTGGTGATCAATGCTCCCGTCTCTCTAATGTCCTCAGTTTTTATGTTCTTGATTTCACCTAAGCCAACTAAGAGAATAGTTCTGGGCGTTGGACTATCTACGAAACAATAAAGCATTTCTTGGGTTTTGCCAGTGAATTCTTTATGTATGTATAAGGAATTGATGTATTTATCCAATGAAGCTAACCCTGTTTTTGCTATGCAATAATTTTTTGCTGGTTTCTTTTCTAAGTAGCAGGGGACGACTAAAGTTTCTGCAATTTTTTTATTTTCAGAGAGAGCTGCAATGTAGCTAGTTTTCATAGGGTGGGGGCTTGATGTAAGGCGATAATAATTTCACTAAGGAAGGATGGGGTGATTTTTTTTCTTGCGACAAAACCATCTTGCATTTCATGCCAGTAATTGATTTTCTTTTCGCCTAAATGCCAGCTGAGAGCTACTACACGGCCTTGGTATAGGGTTGGAAAATCCACTGTACCATTGGCAGGGTTGCGTAAAATACAGCCAATTTGACTAAGCTCGGCATGGTAGCGAGCTGCTAATTCGTGATAATAATCAATACTGCTGTGGTCGTCTGGATGTACTTTCTGAGCTGCTTGATACAATTTTATGCAGTCACTAACAATGGGACTCACTAAGGTGAGGGCCTTTTGTGCTTGTAAATAATGAAAGTACTTTTGTCCGGTAGAAAAGGTGTTCATAGGTGTAGCGTTACTTTCTTAGCTTTGCGCTCAACTAAACTAAAATCACATTATATAAGTGATTTTAGTACTTAGACCATTCTAACACTGGTAGTGCTTTTTACCATATCGGTTTTACTTTACTTTTGAGGTAAACTACTTATTCTCTTCTTCCCAGCTGATTGCCGTTACGGGACATAGGTCTATTGCTCTCTGGATTTCATCAGTAGTATTGCCATTCTGGTTGACTACTACTGATGAAATTATTTTTGTCTTGGGATCTGCTTTAAGTTCAAAAGTCTGCGGAGCTTCGTTGGTGCAAATATTACAGGCAATGCACATACTATTGACACAAAGTTTCTTAGCCATGAATGTTGATTAACTCGTACTGGTTACTGGCACTACACTAATTTTATTGTCATCAATATGGAGGTTGCCAGTGAGAGAGAATCCAGAGGCTTTTCTGTGGCCTCCACCGTTCATCAATTGAGCCAAGGCAGACAGATCAATATCGTCGCGTAGAGTGCGGAATGATCCTTTGATTACATTATTACCTCGTTCAGAAAGGAGCACACTGAATTTGCTTTGAGGTATGCCAGTCATAAAATCAACAACGCCTTCAAGTGCATCAGGGCCAGTTTTAGTTTCATTGAAGTCCTGTTGAGTGACACCTGAGACACTGACTTGTTTT
>CAZXKW010000165.1:0-2022 GCA_964641565.1 uncultured Candidatus Peribacteria bacterium | reverse complement strand
ATTTAGCTCCTTTTTGGTCAATTCATGATAGAGGGCCTGAAGCTCTTGCGGTTGGCCACTCTTTTGATGTGTTTGGTTTTACAGGGACGCAGCGTTCGGCTCCTTATGAAAGCCCAATAGCTATGGCTATCCATCAAGAATATCTTAAGCAAATGCTGGGGAGTAATAGTACACGATTTGTATTTCCAATAGCCACTTTAAGCACCCATGGCGTTTTTGAATATATTCGGCGCAGATTTGGCAGAAGTGCACTAGAAAGTCATGTGTCTTGCTGGAATAGTACTGCTTTTGACTGTGGGTATTGTCGCAAATGCCAACGTATTAAACTTGCTACTAGTGCAGTGCATGAAGAAGGTAGAAGACATTTAGCTGACGTTCCTCAGGTGTTAGAAAGTCATAGTGATTTATTTGGGCATCC
Source organism: uncultured Candidatus Peribacteria bacterium (assembly GCA_964641565.1). Lineage (GTDB taxonomy): Bacteria > Patescibacteriota > Gracilibacteria > RBG-16-42-10 > RBG-16-42-10 > JAGNZB01. The sequence continues at coordinate 1,604 of CAZXKW010000165.1, read as the reverse complement.
TCACTATGATGGATTAGTTCAAAAATATGGATCAGACTGTTTAGCTGAAGCACAACTCTTATCGCCAAATGTAGTTGTTGATGATAGGTTTGCACGCTTTTTATATGACAAATTCACCCCATTTTATATTGATGGATCGAAAGTGAGCCAACGTTCAAATGAGACTGCTAGTGAGATGTTGCCTGAACGTATAAAACGATTGCTTGAAATTGACTATGCAACTCTTCCAGATCATCCAGTTACAACATCACCTGTCCTGTTGCCCTATGAGCAATATTTTGATCGTAAACATCCAATTTTAAGTTGTCATGGAAGAATTCCAACCTACCATCCCCAAAATGGGTGGGGGACTAGATATCTTGGTGAAGGGCCGCAATTAACGGTGCCCGACACAGCAGTTTTTAGGAACTTTTTTTATCTAAATCGTCATGAATAATATTTCATTTTTAGTAGGCAATACTCCCATAACTAAACTTGAATATCATAATAATACTATTTTTCTTAAGTTAGAAAGTTTTAATCCGGGTTTATCTATTAAAGATAGGGTTGCTTTTTATATTTGTCATCAATTATCCGCTAGAAAAGGCCTTCAGGGGAAAAGAGTAGTAGAATATAGTAGTGGGAACCTGGCAATTGGTTTGGCTCAAGCATCAAAAGTTTGGGGCTTTAATTTAACCCTGATTATCACTTCAGGAACTAGTCCTGATAAAATAAAGCTACTGCAACGCTATGGAATTGATCTAATTATGGTCGATGAGAATGAGCATTCTTTATCTCCTTTAGGCTTTCGCGGTTTTGCACAGCAGGTAGCAGCGCAGGACAGCGCTATTTTTATTGATCAATTTAATAATCCTTTAAATCCTGAAGCGCATCAAAGATTTACTGGTCCTGAAATTCATAAACAAGTCCCCGTCGTTGACTATATTTTTGCTGCTATGGGAACTGGAGGTACAGCTACTGGTATAGCGCGTTACTTTAGGGAAAATAAACCCGATACAAAGGTTATTGGTGTCTCACCGAATTCTGGGGTGTTTTTTACATCTTTTCACAAACTCAACACTAAACGTTCTCCAGTGAGTTCAAAAATAGAGGGTGTTGGAGAGGACTTTTTGCCAGCCAACCTTGATCTACAAGCTATTTCAGGGGTAGTAGAGGTGGAAGATGATTCGGCAATTGAACAGCAGGCGTATTTGCTTAATAACGCTGGCATTTTTGTTGGTGGATCAAGTGGGCTGGCTTTAGCTGGGGCTATGCAATTTGTAGACAAATATAATCTTATTGGTCAGAGTATAGTTGTGATTTGTCCTGACTCTGGAAACCGATATTTAGCTAACTTTGTCCCTAAATCAGCACCATCTCCTTATTCTAACTTTGTTAGAGAAAAACGAATGGGGAACTTTCCTTGTTTAGTTTAAAATGAGTTTCTTGAGTTGGACTGCAGGACGATAGTCTTTCATCAAGTTACTAAGATATCGACGCTTAACATGTTGAATGCAAAAACTTCTAACATAAGTTGCGACGACAAAGTCGCTACTTTCATAGATTCTTTAGCGCACACACAGAGCTACTGGGTGCATACGGATAGCTTTGAACTGTGTGAGCCA
>CAZXKW010000164.1:0-2048 GCA_964641565.1 uncultured Candidatus Peribacteria bacterium | reverse complement strand
TCCCAGCTGCTTTTATGGCCGCTTTGCTCACCAGTGATCGAGGAGATACTGACCGTGTCGTCATTGAGATAGAAGAATCAAAAGTACTGGAAATTACCATATTACCTCCTTCAGTGAATGCATCCTTTTTAGAATTTACTGTTGTCGGTCAAAATGGTATTCGTTTCGGGCTGGGAGCAATCAAAAATCTTGGGGACAGTACTAGTTTAGCTGTAGTAGCTGCTAGAGAGACTGGCGGACCATTCACGTCCATGCAAGACTTTTTGACCAGAATCAACCCGCAAGCAATCAACCGCAAAGGAATTGAAGCATTGATCAAAGCCAATGCCTTTCACGACTTTGCCACAGCCGACCAACTCATGCCGAACCTAGATATTTTTATAAACTACCTCAGCACTTTAAAAAAACTGCAAGAAGCGCCCCAAGATTCACTGTTTGGTGATATGAGCGACAGTATGAAAGCTCCTGATTTAAAAATAACAGTACCACGTGATCCAACCCCGATTAGAACCGTGCTTGATTGGGAAAAGCATTAGGCATGTATCTTTCAGCCCATCCACTAGATCATCTCAAGGAATTTTTTGCGAAACAGGGCCAAAGAATCGATCAAATCAGCCTAAAGCAAGACGGGAAAAAAGTGAGCATATCCGGGATGATGCTCCATGTAAAACGCATTTTGACTAAAAATGGTGCAGCTATGTGTTTTATGGATATTGAAAATCCTTTTGGCCGCATTGAAGCGGTAATTTTCCCCAAAGCTATGGAAGCTTGCCAACCTCATTGTATTGAAGATAATCTAGTCAAAGTAAAGGGCACTATATCTTTCCGCGATCGCAGAGGCACAGGTCAAAGCACCACTCCAAAGATTCTTGTAGACAGCATCGAACCTATTACAATCAATGAAGAATCACTCAAAAAAACAATTACTGACCAGACACCATATCTTATTCAGGTTCCCGCCACTATCACTGGTGATGGACTAACTCAACTCAAACAGATCTTAACTAAGTTCCCCGGTGTCCAACCAGTAGAGCTAGAGCTAGTCACCCCTTTTCACAAAGCAACCCGAATCCCCCTCCCCTTTCGAGTAGAGGGAACTCCCGCTTTAAGCCAAGCACTTCATACTTTTCATGAAACCTTCTCGATCCAAAGCACGTAGTAGATCACTCATAATTGTTACTTGTATTTTGGCTATTATTAGCTTGTTTTATGCTATACCCTATTTAGGCAGGCTATTTACACCTCTGGGTGATATTCTTTCGCCAATTCAACGATTTCTTTACCGCACCAAGGTTGCGACTGCTGATTTTTGGTATTACATCAGCCAAGATACTGACAATGAACTCCGCTCACTTCGGAATGAAAATGAACGTTTGTATTCAGAATTAGGCCAAATGAGTCTAGTGAGTCGTGAAAATGAAGCCTTACGAGCAGAATTACAAGTACAACGTAGTCACAAACGCCAGGTAGCCCTGGCACATGTGATTGGTGAAAAACCCGGGAGCTTCTCTCGTTTTTTAATTCTAGATATTGGTACCAACCAAGGCCTACGTATTGGACTTCCAGTAATCCTCAACAATGCACTTGTAGGTAAAATCGAAAAAGTGAGTGAACACTCTGCAGAAATGAGCTTAGTTACTGACCCTAAAGCGGTCTATTATAGCTATCTGCAAAAAGCAAAAAGTAAAGGGCTCATTCAAGGTACCATTGGCTTAGGACTATTACATATGACACAAATTCCTAGAACCAGTGTTATCAGCCAAGGGGATTTAGTTTTTACTACTGGTCAAGAATTAGAGAATTTTAATGATATTTTGATTGGTAGCGTCAATGAAATTATTAGTAATGATCAAGACACTTATTTGACTCTACTGGTAACACCTGCAGTAGAAACTACCAATATCGATACTGTCTTTGTAGTCATCAATTAATCATAATTGCACCCTACTTATTTATTATGTTTGGCCTCCTAGCCCGCTTGGGCATTATCATCATTGGTTCATTGATCACCGTAGCCTGGTTTCCTACCAGCCTACTACCTTTATGGA
>CAZXKW010000163.1:0-2049 GCA_964641565.1 uncultured Candidatus Peribacteria bacterium | reverse complement strand
AAGCAGCTTAACCGATTAGGCTAAACTGCTTTGAAAATTACAAAACCAACTAGGCAGCTACAGATGCACCAGCACCAGAACTAGATCCAGGATTTGATGATCCTCTTACTTTTGGTTTTCGTAGTTGAACTGCTGAAGCATCAGCTTCTGGGGTGAACGATGTCACCCCAGAAAAATCTCCATTTAATTCGGCCTTTACTTCGTCAACAGCTAGTTTAAGTTCATCTTCATTTCCCTCTTCCTGAGCCTGTGACAATAAACCTGCTAGAACCTCTCTAAAACGATTTACTCCTTTTCCCATTGCAAACGGACTTTCTGACAATCCCATAGTATTTACTATTAATCGATTTCATTATACACGCACCATTGATAACTGTAAATAAACATTGTATATTCATCTTCCCAATAAGGAACCATACATGTCAAATAAACAGCGCCCAGCAGAAATTAAAAATCAGGGGGACTTACTAAAGCTTCTTGCAAATACGCCAAGTGAAATTGACGGTTTCATGGCTCTTCAAGCTGGCTTAGCACATGCAAGACGCGAACAAAAGTTTCCTTTAGGGGTGGACCGAGCTATTCGTGATCATTTAGTCACAGTGTTTAAAAAGGACCACATTGATATTAGGGCAGCAGCACTCGCCAAAGCCAGCGCCGGTGCTCAAGGATTCCAACTTCCTACAGATAAACCAGAGACCCCACTTTCCTATAAAGGATTAAATACCGATTTTGATAGAAGAATTGAAGCTAGGAACACAGATGGGTTTGTTGCCGAGCACACATTTTTAGTAACAGCAACAGTATTAGTTGGATTCTCAAGGCATGCTGTCAGAGAAATTGTCTCACAAGATCCACTAAGACATTCAGCAAGCACTACAACAATACTGGAGGACACAATCAACATTTTGGGCGAGATTAAAACTAAAATCCCAGGATACAAAGCACCAATAAAGCGCCGAAAAGGTATCGTTATGCCCGGCGATACACTCAATCACAATTCATCTATCGACTTCTTACATGAAGCAATAGCTTCAAGTTTGAAACAGAGTATTGAGATGCTAGACCTAGCAGAAAGAACTATCCAAGCAGAACGAAAGAAACATTCAACAAGCACTTCTACAGAAATTGTACGTAGCCACAACAATTTTCAGTGGGTAAGAGATTTAATTGAGTTGATCTTGTCTACTTTAGCTTCATTGAGAAGTAATTCTCTGTCTAAAAAACCTCAACCTGAATTACCGGCACCAAACACAGAGCTAACATTACCTGAACCAATTCTGACGATATTTACTGTACTTGATATGATGCACACTGCATTAAGTGGACTATTAGTACAATTAGAAGCAAATCCATCTTCTTTTATCTCAGAAGAACTAGAAGAATTAAGTGCAATTGCCGCCACCGCTCAAGCAGCCAAGAAATCCAACACTACAACACAAAAATAGATCCAGGCTAGTTAAGGCATCTATAAGAAATTGCAGGAGTATGTAGATATGCTACTACTCCTGTGATTCATTTACTTTTTATGCTTCCTATTCAGACTACTATCCCTGGGCGTATCCAACAAGCAGCACAGCTAACCCTCAAAAACTGGCAGGTATTTGTGCTTTTCCCGGTGATTGTTTATGTGATTGCAGGTTTATTGCTCGCTATTTTGGCAACTATGGGAGTTGTTAGTTTGGTCACCACAACAAGTATTTATAATCCTGGCGCTATTGCAGCTACGGTTGGATTGGGCATTGTAATTACTGTAGTGATCAATGTTATTGCCAGTTTGATTAGTGCCATTGTTCCTCTGCAAGCAAGTAACATGGTTCATCATGATCAAAAACCAGAACTTGGTAGCTTGATTCCATTTGCGCTCAAAAATCTTGGGCGCTATATCAGCATCGCTTGGGCAGCATTTAAGTATGTAGCACTCTGGCCAGTAGTCGGTATTATCGCCGGATTTGTGCTTATGGCTGTGGGCATCCCTTCTTTAGGTGGTTTAGTGGTTTCACTTTCAATGTTAGCCTTGGCAGTGATGATGGTATGGCGCGGTGTACAAGC
>CAZXKW010000162.1:258-2152 GCA_964641565.1 uncultured Candidatus Peribacteria bacterium | reverse complement strand
GCTAGATTCCAATAAATAATTGTTCTTTTTGTATTGTCTGCTTTTTGTGCTGCAATGAATACTTCATCACCGTAAAGTGATGCTGTCAGTGTCCAGCTAGGGAATTGTTCTAAATCAATAGTTTTGTTGTCTACATTTGCTCGTTTGCCATCGATGCTGATCGGTCTGACTCCACTAGGGCCGCTTTGGCAATCAAAGGTTTGATTACCCAATGGCTCAGCACTGAAATCACCCGCTACATTGGTAAGTAGTTGGTTTTGCGTACTGCCTGAACCTGTATGCAGTAAACATGCTTGTGTTCCTGTGCGATTCCAAATCACATTGTTGATTCCTGCAGGTAAGGCAATTTTGCGTGCTTCGGGGGCTGCGATTATATCGGTTAATTGATCGTCACTGACTGAGATGGGATTTACATAACTAATACTAGGTGTGAATGGCTCCATGTCATTGACCTTTGCTTGATAGACAAAGCGTAGTGCGCGGCTATTTGGGGCGAACCAAGAAATATCTTGTTCAATTGTCTGCGGCTGATATTGATCTTTGGTAACTATGAAAGTCTGACTACCTGCACGCGAACGAATATTGACGGTGCCATTGGTATCAGGGTACAGGGTGCCATTATATTGAACAGTGAATGGACTATTTCCTGAAAAAGTAATCTCCCCCCAATAAAAGAAAATTAAAAAAACAATAATAGCTATGGTAGTAACGACGAAGGGAATGAGGGCGATGATGATTTTCTTCCGAGGGATAGTCATAGATCAAGAGACGACAAGAGTATGGGTTGGTCCTGGTTGGCCTTGGCAATAGAAAATATAAATTCCTTTTTCCGAGAGTATCATTGGGAATGCTTTCTGCAGAGGGACTAGTTGATTAATTTTTACTGGAGATTGGGGATCGGTACGTAGTTGGCAGGTAGCTTCAGTATGGTTGTACCAGATAGTTGTTTCACCACTACTAATCTTGTTTCTCGCTGGATCATATGATTGGCCATTGAAGAGCACGATGTTGGTTGGTGCAAATGTGTCGTCTAGTTTGATCGCTATGCTTTGAGGATCGTAATAGTACAAGTTAGCTAATCGTGCGATCAGCTCACTACGGACAATGCCCTCCAGTGTTTGAGTTGCTGGCAAGGGAATAATTTCCAAGTTGATTCTTTTCGTGATGGCTGGAGGCTCTAAAGGAAAGCGATACCCTTTTGGTACCGTGACTAAGCCTAAAAGCTCAGTGGGAATCTGAGGGTCATTGGTGATCAGGTCATGGATATTATCATCATCAATTGTACTGGGTGTAATAATCTGAGGATCTGATGGAGAGTTTGCTGATAAGGTGACAGCTATCAAACCGTCATTTTCACTAGGAATAAGTGTGGCAGTATAAACTACGAAACCGGCCTTTTCGATTTTTAATGAATACCTTTCTTGGGTTAGTTGGGCCAATGTAACTGGAGTCTTGCCCACCTGAACATTGTCTAAGAATACGCTAGCGTCAGAGGGAAAGCTGGTCACGGTAATGTTCGTGGCGGTTTCTGGTACTAGGTCACTGCTGGAGCTAGTTGCGGTTGGCTGGGGAGTGGGTACAGGACTAGGAACTGGTGCGTATTGATTCAGCAAAATAGCACTGCCTATCACTATGAAGATGAAGAATATAATGAAAAGCTTTTTACCCATGCTTATGAGAAAAATTGAATAATAGAAATTGCTTGGGGTCTTTCTTGGCACCAAAACTGCAGGGTAGCATTCAGATCTTTGCTAGGAGTAAAAATCAAATCTTGATTAGAAGCTAATGTCCCAATTGTAATCGTGGTATTTTTGTCAGTTAATGCCTTTAAAGTACATTTGTTGACAGTCGTATTTACGAAGCGGGTTTTAATCCCTATGAAGGCATCTAGTGG
>CAZXKW010000162.1:0-248 GCA_964641565.1 uncultured Candidatus Peribacteria bacterium | reverse complement strand
TGATATTCTCTCCAGCCGTGCCTTGTTGTACTGGGTCATTGGGATCGGTCGCATAAATACCTGTGTAGCGGTTGATGATGTCTTCATATTCCCCAATTTCGGCTTCAGTAGGTTGGTTGCTACTTGGAGCGATCGGTGGTGTTGAGGCTACAATGGTACTGGTTGGTGCTGGATCCGAACTAGTCTGTGGGACTGCTGTATAAGTATATTCTTGGGTTGGTAGGGTGTGATTGTTGAGGGAGTACTGT
>CAZXKW010000161.1:1366-2167 GCA_964641565.1 uncultured Candidatus Peribacteria bacterium | reverse complement strand
GGAGAAAGGTTGAAAGGCATTACCAGACTGCGAGAAAATGCTCCCCAATAACATTCTTTGAGCAAATAATCTGTTTCAGCAATTGTGTCTGCATGTGTACGTTCACCTTTGATTGTTAGGGTGTTGTCATTGATGGTGATATGAATATCAGCGAGCTTAACGCCTGCTACTGGTGTGCGAATCACAATGCTATCGGCAGTTTGATAAACATCTACAACTAATTGTCCTTCTTGTTTGCTCGTACTTGTTACTGCTGTTGCTGATTTGTTGCTGGTATTTTTCTTGAAGAGAGAAGCCATATGTTGGGGTTAATTCTGAATTGCAAATGCAGAATTCAGAATTGAAGTTGTAAACCGTGCTTTATTGTTCAAGCTTTAACTTTCCATTTCTTAAAGATCTTTTCAAATACTAAACGGTGGAGATCACTGGACAAGCCTCCAGTCTTGGTGAGTAAGTATATATATAGTATTCCTCCTGTACCAAAAGCGATTGGTAGACTGATGAGAGGAGAAAAATGCATGATATAGGGCTTGATCAAGAAGAGATAGCCGCCACAAAGGACGCCAGAAAAGACCGTAGCGAAAGTAGCTTTGAAGCTGAGGGTGATTTTGCGTACTGATTTTGCTGCCCACATCAATCCAATAAAATGAATCATTTGTGCTAATACAATAGCAAATGCTGCGGCTCTTGCTTGGCCTACGAATCCGTCTTGAGGAATGAAAATGCGGGCAAAGGCAATTGCCGCACTAGCTTCAATCAAGGTTATATACCAAAAGAGCTTTACTTTGTTGATGCTGACCA
>CAZXKW010000161.1:0-1356 GCA_964641565.1 uncultured Candidatus Peribacteria bacterium | reverse complement strand
TCAGCCATGATAAAGCAGCCAACGCCCATGCCTAAGCCCGTCATAATCAAGACGTCCCATGATTTTTGTAAAAGCTGAGCAAAGCGGTCAGTGTTGATATGCTGTGAGAGGCTTGGTAGTACTGAGTTCATGAAGCTAAATGGAATCAGCAATAAGAGCTCATAGCTGCGAAGGGCAACGCCAAAGATACCTACTATTTCTTGATTTCGTAATTCGCCTAACATCAAGGTGTTTATCCTCAAATAAATGGACCCAAGTATCAAAGCTGTCCCATAGACGGCACTTTTTTTGAGGATACGGATAATTTCTGTGCGCTCAAAATAAAGGCGGATTGGGAGCAGTTTGTTAGCTGAATATAGTGTGACCCCACAAACGTAAAGGTTGTTTAAAGTACCTGCAAGAATGAGGTGAATAAAACCCCAATTGTACCAAGCACTAAGGGCAATATAAATAACACTAATTACCTTACCTATGATGACAGCGGTAGCATAAGTGGGCATTCGAAGGTGAACCTGCAAGGTAGCAGAGCCAGTTGAGGCTATGAGATTTGCTGACATGCCCACAATGGCAATGATTACGGATATCACCATTACTTGGTTAAATGTGGGGATTAAGAAAGCCAAAATACAGGTGAATATGCCAATGATACTAATGAGCAATAGTCTAAGCCCGAGCATATTGCCTAAAATTCTTTGCATTTTATCTTTATTTTTGGACATTTCATCTACAGCTAGAGTAAAAAGTCCTAAGTCACATGCTAAACCAAAAAATCCTACTAGTTCGTACACTAAAGTATATTCACCATACCCAGTCGTTTTGAGATAATGAGTAATTATCTTGATAATGACTACACTCAGTACTGCATTGAATAGTCTTGAGATGATTTGGGCTATCGTGTTGGTAGCAATTTTATGTCCGTTTTCCATTGATTTGTGCTGGAGTTAGGGGATGGGGGGAGAGATAGGTCAATAATATTTGAGCGATAGATTCGCTACTGTCCTTACAAGAAAAAGTAGACCAACCTTGCGTATCATAGCTGTTTTTGGTTGATTGGCACATAGACTTAATTGTATCAAGCAAAAGCGCTGGTGTGAGAGTGTCCTGGTCCAAAATACTGAGAGATGGTAAGTTTTTAATTAACTCGCAATTAACGATCTGATCACCACGACTTTGTTTACGGGTAAGGGGAATAAAAATGGCTGGTTTTTTTAAGGTGAGAATTTCGCATACAGTACTGGCACCAGCACGGCTGACTATTAAGTCTGCTAGCTGGTATAGATCGGCTAAACTATCGGTTAATGTTTCATAACTAAAGTACCCATCCGGATGAGTGGTAATTACATTTTTTTGAGCCCC
>CAZXKW010000160.1:0-2208 GCA_964641565.1 uncultured Candidatus Peribacteria bacterium | reverse complement strand
GGACATACGGTGCAGCAAAAAGGTCAACAGATTGTAAAATCTGGTGATAGTTTGGCTATGAAAAATGAGCTTTTTTATTACCAATCCTGCTTGGTTCCTGAATGTTTTCCTAGGATACAAAAGCTTGGGCAGAATCAGATTGCCATGGATTATATACCTGCCCGTTCATTAGCTTCGTATTTTCTATGGCAACCATTAGCTACTGATAGCATTGAGTACATTACAGCATCTTTTTGGCAGTGGATTGAAGAGCACTTTTACCACCACCTTCCCCCTGTGCTCAGTGGGCATTATCTAGCAGAGACAGCAATTATGTACGGTGAAAGAATTATTGATCGAGTGGAATCTTGGCGACTAAAACTGTCAGCTCAAGATCAACAGGATCTTTTTGGCGATATAATCAAGGTAAATGGTCAATTATTGAAAGGGTGGGGGCAGTTGCGTGACCAAGTGCGATTGCGTTCTCAAGACTTAGCCAAGACTGCTGTGATTCGGCATATACATGGTGATCTCCATTGTGCCAATATTCTTTATAGTCCTGAACAGCATCTCTTCTATCTCATTGATCCCAGAGGAGCTTGGGGAAATGAGCAAAGTATTTGGGGAGATATTCGTTATGATGCTGCTAAATTTTTGCATTCCTTTCATGGAAGCTATGAATATATAAAAAATAGATTAAGCCATTATGAGCAGTTGTCTGATAAGAACTATATATTGCAATTTCCTTTGGCTAGGGTGAAGGAAGCTCAGTGGCTTGATCACTTTTGTAACCGATGGCAGGTAAAGCAGCAAGATGTTTTGTGGATAGAAGCTCTCTGTTTGCTATCGATTAGCAAATTTTATCAAGATCGTACTTTGCAAAAACAGTTCTTTTTACAAGGACTGATTCTCCTTAACTCCCTTTTATGATGCGTCATCTTTATTTTATTCGTCATGGTCAGACTGATTCTAATCAAAAAAATATTTTGATGGGTGGTAGAGCTGATTCTCCTCTAACAATTGAAGGTCAGGCTCAGGCTCAACTTTTAGGTAGAGCATTGCAAGATATCGCTTTTGATCGAGTTTATGTCAGCAGCAATACCAGAGCTCAAGATACTGCAAAAATTATTTTTCAGGGGCGATCGCTGCCAATTATCACTTCTGCCTTGATCAAAGAACAAGATTTTGGACTAATGACTGGTAAAGGCCTATCTGAAATACCTGCTGAGGTTGACCAACAATTCAAAGAAGATCCTTATCATTTTGCTCATACCGAAGGAGAAAGTTTAGCAGATCTCAAAGACCGAGTGGGGAAATTTTTGCAAATAGAAATTGAAGCCAATCCTTTTGCTCAAGTTGCCATTGTTACTCATGAAAATGTGATCAAGGCAGCTATTGGTTATATGAAACAATTAGATAAAGAAATTACTGCTTTCAAGTTTAATAACTGTTCAGTCAGCCATTACTTACTCGACCAAGCCTCTCAATATCATGCGATCGCTATCAACTACAACTACTGATTTGACGGATTTTGTCAGTCTAGATACTCGACCGAGCTTTCGTAATCAAGTGAGGTTGGGGGTGTGGAGAGGCGTGCGTGCTTATAAGAAGGATTATCCTGAGCGCGAATATTGGGAAACCGAGGTGAGCATGTTGTCACTTTTGAAAGATCATCCCTATATCATCACACCAGCAATTTATGGAGCGAATGAAGACAGTTTGAGCGTAGTAATGAGTGAGATTCCAGGGCAAAGGTTGGAGCATGTTGATTCAGAATTAGTAACGAGTTTAGCCGTCACTCTGCGTGTACTTCATCAAGAACAGGGGGCGCGTGCTCTTGTTCGCATGGATATGCTTAAACGCTTGCAATTATTTCACGGCAATATCGCAAAAGCTGCATGTTTGACTGCCGATGAAAGTAAACAAGCAATGCAAGCTTTGCGTATTTTGGATCGTGAATTGCGGCCAGTTATCGACGAGTCAAATGATGTCGTGCATGGTGATTTTAACCTTGGTAATGTTCTTTTCAACAAGGTAAGTAGAAAGCTTGGTTTAATTGATTTTGAGCGGTCTTTTGTGGGGTTAGGCTTAGTTGATTTAGCGAAAGGTGCTTGGCGAATTCTTAATCACAATACCGAAGCTGTTGATTGGTTACTTCATGCTTATTATGGTCGAGTGCCTACTAGTGCTGAGCGGCGACTATTTTGTTTAGTGTCAGTCTTAGAATAT
>CAZXKW010000159.1:0-2222 GCA_964641565.1 uncultured Candidatus Peribacteria bacterium | reverse complement strand
CCGCAATGCCGGTGCTCGTCAAAGTTACTTGATTGAAGAACCAATGGCAGCGGCAATTGGTGCTAATTTACCTGTCCAAGAAGCAACAGGCAGTATGATCGTTGATATTGGTGGTGGTACTACTGAAGTGGCAGTTATTTCCTTAGGAGGAATTATTACCAGCAAGTCTTTGCGTATTGCCGGTGATAAGCTCAATGAAGATATTGTGCAGTATGCCAAAGACAACTTCAACTTACTGCTAGGTCTAAGAACGGCTGAAAGAATCAAATGGGATATTGGTAATGTTTACGAAACACGAGAAAGGGGAGTATTCAACGCTCGTGGCCGTGATTTGGTGACTGGTCTACCAAAAGAAATTCAATTCGATGAGCGCATGATTCGCGATGCTCTCATGAAATCAGCAATGATTATTGCCGAGACAGTTCGAATTACCGTCGAACAAACCCCACCAGAGTTAGTATCAGACATTATGGAACGAGGAATCATTCTTGCTGGAGGAGGTGCTCTACTTCGCGGACTAGATCAGCTTATTTCAGCACATGCACATATGCCGGTATACATCGCTGAAGATCCACTATCAGCCGTAGTTCGCGGCACTGGTCAGGTACTAGAAAATATTGATACACTACGTGACGTATTGGTATCAACTGAAGATCGCTCATTATTACGTTAAATCTATGTTTATTGCACGCTTGGTTTGGAATTGGTTACTCAATAGCTTAGTATTAGCATTAATTATTGTGCTCATACCCGCAATTCAATTTGCTACCGCACTAGATCTACGCAGTGAAATTCGGGTAATCCTTTTGGCAGGTTTGATACTCGGCATACTCAATACTTTTGTGAAGCCTTTACTCAAATTGCTCTCATTACCCTTGATCCTGCTAACAGGAGGATTGTTCCTCATCATTATCAATGTAATCATTTTGATGTTAGTGACCTGGATAGTCCCAGAGCTAATAATCCCTGATTTTATTACCTATTTAATAGCTGCAATTTTACTGGGAATCCTCAATACCATTGAAAACCTCTTTTTCGTCTAGTACTATTACCGCGATCATTACACTTTATGAACATCATCAAATATCTCTTGATTGGCAACGCAGTTCTCCTAGTATTTTTCATACTCTTACAATCTCGTGGAGTAGGTCTCTCTAGTACTTTCGGTGGAGACGGAGCATTCTATCGCACTCGTCGTGGGCCTGAAAAATTACTTTTCAATCTCACTATCTTCCTCATCACTACCTTCGCTATTTTGAGCTTAGTATTACCTCTTTGGGATAGTTTGTCCGCTACATTTCGTTAAGACATCACATGTCTGATAATTCACCGGCCCCTTTTTTTGCTCGTACAGAAAGATTTTTTGTTAGTCTGCTGCTAGTGATTGCCGTACCAGTCACTACAGTCTTTATTGGCAACTCTTTAATTGGTGCTAGAACTATGACCCAACCAAATAGGGGAGGGACATTGACTATCGCTGAAATGGGAATGACTGATAGTATCAATCCTCTTTACTGTAGCACCAATACGGTCAATCGCACTGTATGTAGCCTCATTTTTTCCGGATTAACCAAAATCGATCCCTTCAGCCATGAGGTTAAGCCTGACCTCGCTCAAAAAATTGAGATTAGTAATGATCTTAAAACGTATACCATCACCCTGAGAGATGCTTATTTTCATGACAATCAACCAGTAACTAGTACTGATGTAGTTTTTACCTATCAGCAACTTTTGAAAGATCCTGGCTATGATGGGCCATACAAAGGAGCTTTCAACGGTATCACTATTGAAGCTAAAGATAAGAAAACCGTGACCTTCAAGCTGCCTGACATTAATGCTTTCTTTCCTAATAGTTTAACTATTGGCTTGGTTCCTGAACATATTTTAGGAAGTAGCACCAATATTGCGGACTTTCTCAGTCATCCATACAATCACAATCCCATTGGTACGGGAATGTACCAGTTCGCTTCTTTGAACAAAGACACATCCACTGAAATCAGCTTGCGCGCGTTTAGCAATTATTACAGTTCCACCCCTTATATCACTAATATTCATATCACTGGCTATAGTGATAGCAAAGCTTTGCATCACGATGCCAGTCGCTATGATGTGGTATTTCATGATAACGAAACAATAGATCTAGATCCTGATACATATACCAGTAGCAAATTTATTCTTCCTCAATATGTTGGCATTTTCTTTAATACCAATACCTCAACTAC
>CAZXKW010000158.1:0-2235 GCA_964641565.1 uncultured Candidatus Peribacteria bacterium | reverse complement strand
CGAACTAACTGGTTTGCACGAGAAATTGGCTTTAGGAACTTTCAACCCAGGAAATAAATACACTGGAGAATTTTCAAGCTAGGGATCTACGCCGAACGCCCGAGGTCAGAAGCCTGAGGCCTGATTCCTAAAATTCGCAATTCGCCATTCGCAATTCGCAATTTTTTAAACAAGTTGTTTCCAATTGCTCTCATACTCTTTGAACTTTTCATCGAAGACAGCTCTTTCTGTAAGCGGAATATTCAGTTCAGCAAGTTTATTTTTCAGCTCAATCAATGCTGCATCTTTGTCTTGTTCTTCACACATCTTTTCTAATTCAATGATATAACCGTAGCCCTTAGTGTAATCCAACATTACCTTGATATCGCCCCAATCAAATGTATGCCTTGTACGAAACCATTTAATTTTCACCGGATAGCCTAAAGCCAAAAACAAAGCCTCCATTTGCTCAAACTGCTCGCGAGCTACTTTGATTTCCAATTCTTCACGGGCTTCATCATGAATTTTACCTTGCTTGAGTACAATTTTGGCGAAAGAGCTATTTCGCTGAATACGAAGATCGTGATCGGCTTGAAAGTAATAGGTCTCTTGCTCATCAGTATTGAGAAATGTGCTCTGTTTTTGAAACAACGAATACAGCTGTGCAAATTGTTCTTTCGTCACAAAACTACGAATTTCTGCTTCAATCATAAAAAAGATAAAGGTTATTCGAGTATATACTGCCAACCTGGCTGCCAAGCTTTACGTTTACGCCAATCTTGAGCAAAAGCTTCTTCCCAGCTCAAGTTACGAAGTAATACATCCAAAGCCAGCTGAGGAGCTTTATGTGCAACAATTGCTACTTTTTTGCCATCATATTCAGCTTTCAAAAAAGCTAAGAATGCTTGGATCCGTTCTTTAACATCTTCATAGCTTTCTCCTTCAGGGAATTTCACTGAGATTGATTGTTCCTGTAACGGTTCCACAATACTTGAAGGCTGCCCATTATATTTTCCATAATTACATTCACGGAGACGGGCATCAATGATAATAGGGACAGCTGCAGCAAAAGTGATATGAGCAGACTCTACTGCACGCTGAAGATCAGAACAAAACACTACATCGAATTGATCGATTGCAACTAAGCTTTTAAGCTTTATTGACTGCTCTTTCCCCTTTTCTGCCAATGCCACATCAGACCATCCAGAAGATATCTCCTGCTCATTATCAGTCGTAGTCCCATGCACAAAATAAGTAATTGCAACAGCCATAAAATCAAATAAAAGGCGTAGTCTAGCAAAAACAGAATAAACTGGTATACTAACAAACTCAACTATTACTTATGAAATTGAGAGAGGACGGGGCACTTGGAGAAAACTTGGAGCCAATACCAGATTGGTTAACAGAACTATTACCAGCTTTAAGTAATATTCCTCAAATCCAAAAACTACCTCCAGCAGTCATAGCAGAACTCGAATTAGCGCATGCTCAGTTGCTAAAAGACAAACATGATGTCTTAGCATATGAAGCGCATTGTCATTCAACTAGCCAAAAGCCAGTAATAACATGGGCTAATCAATCAGAACCTGCCCAGTTTGCTAAATTATATTGTAAAAATTTCAGCATTAGAGTCACTCTGCGACAGCATGAACAATACATAGTATCTCGCGCAGATGACAGAAAATTAAGTAGCTCGTGGCATAGTCAAGCTCCCGCTAAACATTTAGCCGATCAAACTTGGGGTGGATTTTATCGTGATATCGACCATGCTTTGTTAGTAACAGGTGCAAATATTGATAGAGAGCTCATGGACGCAGTGCTAAATGGTGCACCGGAAGCAAAAACTGCAGCCAACGCCACAATAAATATCAAACTGGTAGGAGCTGTGATCTATCTCCGTCTCCGGGGATATTCATATTATCCAGATCTCACGCTTTAGTTATTCACAGACACTAAACCCAACCAGACATTGCGATTGTGAGCTACCCAAGCAGCTTGACGCATAGCTGTTACTTTTTGCTGCAGTACTAGATTACCTAAACGTATTTGCTCGGGAGTGGGCACTGGAGCTTCGACGCTGACATGTGAACCATTGGGATTGAGATCATCCGCAAGTGGACATCGCACTTCTGTTCCTGAAACGAAATAATATGGTATGAAGTCTTCTAGATGCATAATTATTGTTTTTAACGAGGCATTTTAAACCGTGTCTACGATAATTGCAATCACATCTTCAAACTACCGAGCTCAGACTCT
>CAZXKW010000157.1:0-2249 GCA_964641565.1 uncultured Candidatus Peribacteria bacterium | reverse complement strand
GCCAAATGATCATCACGATGATTGCCAGTTGCATTTTCTAAAGTCCAAACCAACTTAGATGCATTGGGAATAAATTGCGTATCAAAATTGCTACTTTCTGGTACAGGTATTTTTATTTCTTCGCCTCCATTACCAACTAATATAGGCACATTAGTAATATCAAAGGGACTAGCACTACGAGGTCCAGTATAAGCAAAATACCGCCCCTGATCATCAAAGCCGACACTGTCAGTCCAAGTCGTAGCAATTAAGGCACCTTTGCCATCTGGAATTGATCCTAGAATCAAAGCACCATTGGTATCAACATACACTAATTGACTGCCATCTGGAGAAAAGTGGAAAGCGTACCCACGCGCATTATCCTTGGCCACAGGTGTCCATTGTTCAGTAGCAATATCGTAGAGAACAATACCTTCAGCTATGCCATTGGTAGCAACAAAAGTAACCCCCAATCCCTGACTATCAGGTAACCAGCGAATATTATCTAGTGACCAGTTCTCATCAGTAGGAATAAGACGTTGATCACGCAGCTTTAAGTTATATAAATAGAGATCAAACACTTTACGATCATGCAAATTAGCATCACGCTTAGCTCCTAAAAAGGCAATATAATTACCATCTGGTGAAATCTCAAATGATTGAACAAATAAATCTGCACTAGTAATGAACATCTTCTCTTTACCAGCCAAAGTATATTGCAAAATTCTACCGGTCTCATCTCCTTCAGTACCTAAATACGCAAAACGATATGGGGCAGTAACGATAGTAATACTTTGTGACGGAAGTTCCCTTTGATCAGCATCATACGCTTGTTTAAAAGAGACCACATAGCTCTGGTTATAAGCTATTGCTTCGTCCGGAGTATAGGCAAATGTACGACCAGACCAACTCATTTTACCTGGCAATTGAGGACTGATAGAAAATCCCCTCTCCACACTTTTCTGATCCATGAGTCTACTAAAACGAAAAAGAAACTGGCCCTTTTGCGGTGAAAAAGATTGTTCCCCAATATAGCTCACACGAGGGGTCCCATGATCTCCTAGTAACAACAAAAGCCCAATAAATACAGCCAAAACAATAATAGCTCGCATACTCACTACACCAAAGTGTGATCGAAAAAAAGTATTAAATTTCATAAGGATCATCAGGTTCAGTAATTTGTTCAGCACTGTCTGGTTGCACCAATAAAGATCGTTGACCATTAGCATCAACCACTACCATCTTCCCTTTTATTGCATACCATTGATCATCTTTTGCGCTTGCTAAAGCACTCGTCTTTTGAATTGGCAAACTAAGCACACGAGCATCAGCAGCACAGCATGTCACAATAAACCGTGCCAATAAAACCTGATCGCTGGGCAACGCAGGATCATGCAAAATAAAGCCCTTGATATTCACAGGTTGACCATCATAGTGAGTTGGTTCTGGGTTGGCATTGAGAGCAATTACCCACTGATACAAACTACGTTTCGCTGGATTAGAAGCAAATTGCATAGCATTCACTTTTCTCCCTATCGAAAGCACACCACTATTAATACCTCTAGTTAATGCAGTACTACTGGATAATGGTCGAAGTGGAACAAAAGTAACTACCAGAACGGGTAACAATAAAAGTATAGTCTTCCACCAGGTAAGCGCATGCGCATGACTATGTCGCTGAAACAATAAGGCAAAGGTAACGACTAACAATACACCGGTAGCGACAATGGCCAACGGAATAAAATCTGGATGCAAAAATAAACTCAGTTTTTTCTGCCACCACAAAATACTCAGCATATACGTATAAGCAGCAAACAACAGAAAAAATAACCAAAGTTTAGCTCGCATAGAGATTGAGTATCAATGTGAGAATAAATACTAACTGAAGCACCAATATAGTCATTATCACCATAGCCTTGGCTTTGAAAGTAGATGACATCATGAGCAAAGTCTTAATGTCTATCATAGGGCCAAAGACCAAGAAAGCGACAATAGAACCAGTAGTAAATAGTGGGGCATAAGCTAGAGCAAAGAAAGCATCAACATTGGAACAAATAGAGACGACAAAAGCTAATACCAACATCACTACACCCGATATTACTGGGCCAGTACCTAAAGAAACAATCCAATCACGTGGAACAAGAGTCTGAGTAGCAGCAGCTAATAAAGATCCAATGACCATCAAAGTCATCATATCAGTAAACTCGCTACGCATAGTGTCAAAAAAATCGCTCCACTTACTATGCTTATGAGCGTGATGCCCACTATGA
>CAZXKW010000156.1:0-2287 GCA_964641565.1 uncultured Candidatus Peribacteria bacterium | reverse complement strand
GGAGCAGGCGATATCCAGCTGCTGTGACCGTAGCATTGATACTATCTAGTAAAGATCCATACACTTTGCCATCATGGGCATTGCGTACTAGTTCAAGATTTCTTACCGTCATTTCATCTAACAGTACACTAGTGACGTCATGCTGCTCATCAGAAAAAAGATGTTTGGCTTCACTCTGCTGGGTATGAGAGATGTAGCTTGCAATCATTTCTTCAGGTGCTTGTCCATCAGCAACTTGGGTGAGGGTAACGCTAACATTGCCTTGTTCTAAAAGTGGAGCCAATGCCTCTTTAGCAATGCTAGTTACTAGGACTTCCTGTGGGTAGCGGATACGCAGCTGATCAATCATGTCAGGCAGGGTTTGACCATGGCCAGCACTAATTTCCCCAGTGCTGACATTGCAAAATGTGATTGCCCAGTATCCCTGTCTTTGGTTAACTGCTGCTAATAAGCGGATCTGTTGATCATCGGCATCACTTAATAATGTTCCTGGGGTAACGATGCGGGTAACGGTTCTTTCGACAATACCCGGTAAACTGGGGTCACTGGTTTGATCACAAATAGCGACCTTGTGGCCAGCTTTGATCAATTTTCGAATATATTGTTCACAGCTAAAATGCGGAAACCCGCACATGGCAATCTCGTTTTCACTTCCTTTATGTCTCGCAGTCAATGCAATATGCAAAATGCTACTGGCAATCTCGGCATCACTCCCAAACATTTCGTAGAAATCGCCTAGGCGAAAAAGCAGAATGCAATCAGGGTGTTGATCCTTGATGGCAAAGTATTGCCTAAGCATGGGAGTGAGTTTTTTGGAGTCAGATGAGGTGGGGGACATAATGCTTACACTGATCGTGCTGTTATGGTATCTTCAGAGTAGATTCGCTGCAAGATCTATGCCTAAGCATTCCCTTTCCCAGATCATCGAGCAAGGACAATTTTTTCATGTTTATCTCTTGAGTGCTGAAGATCCTATTTCACTCGCTTCGGAGCTACAGATAATTTTGGCTGACATCCAAGAGATTAATGGTCATCGAAGTTTGGATATTCATCGATTAGAAGCTGAGGATGGCGCCATTGATGTCGAAAGTGTAAAACAATTTCGTCAGATTTTTGGTTTTCAGGCTGTAAGTAAAATTCGCGTAGGTGTGATTGAGCATATTGAGCGGATGACTATCCCAGCTCAACAAATGTTACTTAAACTGCTGGAAGAATCCCCGCCAAAGAGTGTTTTTTTGCTTACCACAAGCAAATTAAAATCTATTAGCAAGCCGATTCTTTCCCGTACCGCTGTTTTTCGCTTAGGTACTAAGCCGTATCAGTTGAGATCAGAGTATCAAGCGTGGTTTGATTCGTTGTTTGAGCCAAAGACTTTATTGGTCGATAAACAAGCTTTGATCGAGCTTATTGATAAAGAGTGTCATTGGACTGATGTGAGTTTGGAAATGTCACACTATATACAAAAGAAACATTTGGGGCCTAACACTATTCAGAAGTGGTTATTTACATTATCATTGGCGCAACCAAGCACAAAGGTGAAAGTACTATTGGAATATTTCTTTTTAACTTAATATGGAAAGTTTTTGGCTTTATATAGCTGGACTGTGTTGGGTGGCGATTGCCGCTATTACTGCTCGCCGCTTATTACTACGCTATCATGGCGTGCGATTACCTATTCATGAAGAGTTCAAAACGCATGATCAAATTAGTGAGCAGGCGATTACGATCGAGCGCATGTTTCAAAGTAATTTGCATGAAATGTCTTTTTCAGAGCTGATCACTATGGCGGACAAGCTCAGTAAAAAGCAGGATTTTCGTAAAGAGGTAAAATACTTAGAAGAGGCCTTACACCGGGATTTGCCAGCAGATCATTATGTGGATATCCATGTAAAGCTTGTAGATGCTTATCTGGCTCTCAACGACTATGCTCGTGCTTTAGTTGTGGTGAACAAGCTAGTATTTCATTTTCCTAATGAAGCAATTTGGCAAGAAAAAGTTGCTAAGATTCAAATATTGGCAGGTAGATATGAAGAAGCTGTAAAGACTTTAGAGACTTTGATTGATCAACATCCACAGAAGGCATATTTAGAGCTATTGGCTAAGGCATATAGAAAGTTAAAATTGCATGATAAAGCGAGAGATATTTATCAGGATATTCATCGATTTCGATAAGAATTATGATGCTAAAGGCTTGATGTCTGATGCGTGAGGCCTGAAGTTTAATTCTAGAATCTAAAATCGAGAATCTAGATTCTAAATTGGTGGCCACGGGGACCATTGGACAGAG
>CAZXKW010000155.1:0-2292 GCA_964641565.1 uncultured Candidatus Peribacteria bacterium | reverse complement strand
GGATGCCCCACGGTTACTGCATGTTGCGCAAAGAACTCGTCAGGATTGATCCATTTACCACCAGCTGCCGCTTCTGATTCATGACCATTGATGCGATTCTCATCTCCGGCATAGAGGCCAAAGTGTAAATGTTTTCTTTCACCATCACTTTCTCCGCTGTTGTTTTTACCCAAGTTTGCTAAAAATTGACCTGTTTTTACGCGGTCTCCGGTATTTACTTGCGCAGAGTCGAGGGCGATGTGGCCATAGATACTATGGATAGTTTGATTGTCTATTTGATGTTTGATTTTAATCATTCCACCATATCCTGAAGCAAATTGTACTGTTTCTATTTCACCATCTGCCATTGCCCGTACGGGAGTGTCACTTTCCACATCAGTAAACTCAATATCATCAGCAACATGATAACCAGTGAAGCGGTCTTGAATATATTCACCAAAGACTTTGAGGTGTTTTCTCTCACCATATTCGTCTATGGGAAGGACTATTTTAGCAGCTGTGATTACGCTTGGTTGAGTAGATGGTGTGCTAGGACTGCTACTGTTTAAGACCACGGGTGTCGGTGTGGTAGCTCCTAAATCAATATTGGAGCTAGGATCGCTACTGCCGACATTAGTGCAAGCAGTTAATAAGCTAAGGCTACAGAGTAGCAGAGCGAGCTGTTTCATAGATGAGTGTTAACCCTACCCATCTTAACACGCTGTTCGCATCACTCCTATAAAATGGCTACATTAAGGTATGGTTATTGTTCTCTTATGAGTAGAAGTGTAAAATGAACAGAAACAATAAAATTTGAAATGATAGAATCTTTTTCTGGTGCTGAGCGCGAACCTCGTGCTCCTCAACTATTTCCGATGCGCCCTGCTGAGGAAGCTAGTGTTCAGGCTGCAGAGATCAAAGAATACATTGATGGTCAAAAGCACCCTTTAGAGCTCAGTAAAGATGATCTAGAAGCAATTGCAACATTCGAAAAAGACTTGAATAGCAAGGTTGCTCCAATAGCTAAGATCAATATCAAATCACAAGCAATTCATTTGGACTTTTTTACGACACCGGCTGGACAAGCGATGCTTGCTAAAGATTTTGTGGGAGAAACTATTCCTACTGACATTGCTGGTTTGCGACATTTTTTCTATGCCAAGCAATATTTTTTTAATCAAAAGCTGAATGCTGAACTCAAACAGCGTTATGAAACAGAGAGTTTGAACGCTACCAATAAGGCTTTGAGCCAACGACTCTTATCTGAGGCTACTTCTGATGGAAAATTAAATTTACATGGTCTTGAGGCTCCCCAGGTACTCACCGTGATTCTCAATCCGAAAGAGCTTAATCAAAAGTGGGAGGGGCTCAGAAATATTCGCAAAGTATTGCAGGATTTAGAGGCTAATTTAGATCGAACTGCAAATGATGATGACCAAAATCAGCGTATTGCTAGAAGAGAAATTGTTGGTATGTATCGTCATCGGGTAAATGAAATCCTTATGCAGCTTTATGGTGACATTTATTTGGTAAAGATGAAGGAGGAAGTGATGGGCATTGAAGGTATGAATACTGAAGAAGCTGCTTTAGTTACAAAAGTGAAAGGATTCAAAAATAGGGAGAGGAGTTTGCATTTACTGGACAAGATGTTGCGCGGAGCTGGTGAAAAAGATCAAGATACTGGCAATTATCAATCAGTAAGTAATAGCACGAGAGCTGCAGCCAATGAAATTATCAATGTTTTACGGCCATTAGCGCAGCTTACCCGTGATGATAAGATGAGAGCAAAAGGCATAGATCCTGCCAAAGTCTTTGATCCCAAGAATAAAATCACTGCTGCTGAAAGAAAGCTTTTGGGAGATACAGTTATTGCCCATTATGGTGAACTGAGTGAGGAACCAGCAGGTCCAGCTACTCTCGAAAGAAAAGGGCCTGCTACTGATGGTAAGTGGCAATTTGTTACTGGCAATAAGGGGGCGATGGCTGTGGATCCAGAGCGACGCTTTATTCGAGACGCAGCTCAACCACGTAGTGTCGACGAAGCATTAGCTGTGGGTACTGCTCACGAGGTAGAAGGCCATATGGTGCAGGCACTTAATCGTCAGCGTATCCCTTTGGCGATGATGAGCAATATTAATTCTGATCGTCGTACGGTATTGGCTGAAAGTGGTGCTGTGAGTAATGAGAAAGAGATGAATCGAGCAATGTTTGGGTTTGAACGTTATTCTGAAGGTGTGGATTCAATTGTCGGTTTGGAAGCGCTTTCTCAAGGTAAAAGCTATTTAGAATGTGTGGAGGCAGTGTATGAAAGCA
>CAZXKW010000154.1:0-2294 GCA_964641565.1 uncultured Candidatus Peribacteria bacterium | reverse complement strand
TGATGCATAAAATACACTATTGGGCGACCTTCATAAGCTTCAAACTTAGGTTGTCCCAAATATTTCACTGCAACATTTCCTAAAAAACCTCTTGTTCGAAGTATTCCCACCTGACCAGCTTGTAGATTCTTTTCAGTAAAAGTACGCCTATAACCATAGTAGCCAGCTGTACCAAGTAAACCTGCAGCAGCAGCACCACCACAAAGTGCTATTACTAACCATGATTGCCATCCCAAGCCTTCATCAGAAGCAGGTACTGGTTGGTCAACAGTTATTGAAGGGCTATTAGCAGGCGATGTTGCTACTCCACCATCACTTACTACCTCCACTGGGGCTGGAACCACTTGCTCACTACTACCACAGGCTGCCAATGTAGCAGCCAAAACCAATGGTCTAGCGAAATTTCCAGCAATGCTCCTTATTTGGCCCAAAGTTCCCGATGAAACAACTCTTGGAGCTCGCAACAAGTGTGACACGGTAGAGACATCAGGATGACGAGCCATTAATGACACATCTTTTAGTGCATCGCGAACACCCTCACGAGTTAGGCCAATATCCAATTGAGGCGCTTCTGGCTGTTTTCTAACAACCAATTGAGAATCTAAACCGCCAGCAGGAGCTTTGTTCATATGAATTATTATGCTTCATTAATTTATAATACATTTTCAGCAATTAGTCAATACTAATCCTGGAGAAATTAGGATAGCACAAAGAAAAAAGATTCGCTATTGTACTTTTGATCTTTTGGGCTATAGTGCAACGATTATGAAAAGTCTCTCTATGAAGCGTTTTCTCCACTTGAGTTTCCTCATTACTACTTTGATTGGTAGCCTCTGGATAGTGGCACCTACATCACTACAACCAGCAGTCGCCGAAGCTTCTGGGACTCGTTGTAATACTAGTAGCACTACTAAATTTCTTCGCTTTGATTATGTACCAGCGCCCAATGCTGGCTATATACCTGGCAAAAGTATTATTTATGTGCCCAAAGAAGCACAATGTCAGGGTACATTTCCGATGTATGTTTTGCTTCATGGCAATAACGGCCGACCGGGAGATGTAAGTAATTACTATTTACCACAGGGTGAACCTGGCAATGGCACTGAAAGAGGAACTGGTCGCTTTCAAAGTGCCATCGAAGCAGCAATGAGCAATACCAAGGTACCTGGTATGATTTTTGTGGTGCCAGCAAATAGTGTTGACAGGGTTTCCTGGAGTGGGCTCAATGGGCCATTACTCAAACAAAAAGTACAAGAAGCATTGAGCAGCGATCCTGGACTAGCAGGACAGAATATTCAACTCAGCAATGACGTCCTTATCTCGGGACACTCTGGTGCGGTATGTGGCAACGACCTGACGCAATTGAGATCGCTTAATCCTATCGGGGTGGCCGTCCTGGATGGATGCTCATCAGTTTATTCTACTATAGTCAGCACCTTCGGTAGCAGCACAATTTTACTCTATGCTGCTGACATGGCATACGACAGTGGCACATTTGTTAATGGCCAAGAACGTAATGGTTATCACAATGATGTACCTGCAAGCTTTCAGAATTTAGCCCAATGCGATAGCAGAATATTTGTTCCAACACCAAGAGTAGGAAGCACCCACAACCCAGGGCGTCCAGGAGCTACTGATGGACATCCTGCTGACGAAGTAGCTCATTTTAAACAATACTGGCAAAACCCTCAGCGTGGCTGTACTAAAGATCCTGGACATCCTTGGTATAGCTTGTTTGCCAATACTATTGATCACGTTGGCGCAGTAGGATCGGGTATGAAAACATTTCTCAACTTAGTTTACAATGACCAACCACCACCAGAAACCATTGCTGGAACTGGCCCCAACCCTCTAGGTCAGACCAATTTCAATAATAACCCCCAAGCTGGATCTGCCCAACAAGTAACCGTTCCACTAGCCGTGGGCCAAGTAGGATTAGAAGCTAGTATCAATGGATCTACCAGCATTGATGGTAGCGGCCAAGGCTATATTTTGAACTATGCCCGAATTCTCTTCGTCTACATTGGTGGTTTAGCTGGAACATTGGCATTGCTGATGCTGATTGTTTCAGGTATACAAATCATTATAGGCGGCAGTGGCGATCAAATCAAAAAATCAACCGAAAGGATCATTAATACCTTGGGCGGCTTAGCACTACTTGCTAGTAGTGGTTTCATTTTGTATTTAATCAATCCTTGTTTCTTTACTTTTGGCACATCTCCAACCTGTGTACCGCGCGCTATCAATGGCGTTAATTATTTCCCAGCCGGTGGAGCCCTGAGTGTAGGCTCAGT
>CAZXKW010000153.1:0-2312 GCA_964641565.1 uncultured Candidatus Peribacteria bacterium | reverse complement strand
AGGTTTATCTTGATGCCAATCAGCAATAACGTTTTCCGATCCGGATTCATCACTGTAAAGTACCACTTGATGGTAATTGCAGGCTGTCTGTACTAAGAGAATATGCATACTATTCAGGCATAGTTAATTGCCAAAGGTATTTTTTGGCTAAAAATTTTCTGCTCGTAGCCATTAAGCTATTAAAATAAACAATATCCCCCCAGACACCAATACACAGCTGATCATTGACCGGTAAAAACTCTAGTACAGTTTGCGGCTCATATGAGAGTTTATTGCGCCCACGGATCTCAGCCACCACATTATTAGCGGCCAATCTAGCTTGTGCTTCTGCGACAGGAAATGAATGCCAGACACGCTCTTTTTTGTGCCAATCATAATGATTCACAATACTGCCACAAGCATAGACATTGAAGAGATTTTCAATTTGCAAATAGCTATTTACTTTCATCCCACCAAATTCATCTGACTGCATCTTGGCTTCGCTATACGGTGAAGCCAAAGTAGCCATACCAGCCGTCACAAATGTATGAGTCTCGATCACTGCTCCATTGCTCAATAATAATTTACCATCCTGATAGTTCTTGATGGCTACATGCAACTGAATATCTATCATATGATCCCGAGCATATTGCTCTACCATATCACTCATCTTGAGTGGGAGATCACCCCCAAATTGCTTTTCGGCTGAGACATAGGTAAGGGTGATTTCATTACGTCTAAATTCACATTTTTTACGCAAATATTCAGTATAATTGTACAAAGCTAATAACGTACCCACACTTTGCCAATCCC
Source organism: uncultured Candidatus Peribacteria bacterium (assembly GCA_964641565.1). Classification (GTDB taxonomy): domain Bacteria; phylum Patescibacteriota; class Gracilibacteria; order RBG-16-42-10; family RBG-16-42-10; genus JAGNZB01. The sequence goes on along the minus strand of CAZXKW010000153.1, from coordinate 1,520 downwards.
TCCCCTCAACCACAATGGACAGAAAAGCTTTCCGCAGCAAAGACAATTGAGACTTAGCCGTAACAAATTGTTTCTCAATATGCTCCATCAGCTGTGTAAGCTCAGTTGTGCCAGCTTGTAGAAAAGAATTTTCCGAAGGAATAATACTTGGCAAAACTCGATGCTCACCACTAGCTAAAATCAAGTACTCATAATTGACTGATCTACCTGAAGCTAAATATAAAGTACTATTTTCGGGATCAAATCTCTCAAGTGTCGAAGTATAAAAATCAATATGAAACCGCTGACAATAGCCCTTTAAAGGAAACACACATTCAGTGAGTGAACGATAACCGCTCAACACATCAAAAAGATATGGTTTATAGACGAAACTTGCCTGAGGAGCAATCCATAAAATCTTAATCTCACCAGCAATTGGGGACCTCCGCAAGGTTTCAATTGCAGTATAGGCTGCGACTCCCCCACCGACAATGGCAATGCGAGTATTCATAGTGATTGACGAACCAACGGGCCCATAATACCTTACAGTAGTCTCAGCGCAACCAATTCACTTTATGCTTTGGATCGACAAGCAAGTATTACAGAGTTTTAATGTTACAACTGCTCCTAGAGGTCGCAGCTTCTTCACAATGACTGCTCATGTCTATTTCTTAGTAGTGCTACTTTATCTGCTTCCTGGGCTCTATGTGGTTAGCCAGGGTAACTGGTTTTTTCTTATTCAAATCTCCATTATGGGTGGCGGCGGTGCAGTGCTTGGTGCTATACTTAAAGCTATTGTCAAACGCCCACGACCTCACAATTTGGTCACCTATCTGGGTAAGGTAGATAGTTCATTTCCCAGCTCACATACACTCATAGCAATTGGTTTAGCAATACTTGATAGTATACTTTTACCATCCTGGTATCTAGCTTTTTTTGTAGTAGCAATACTAGTTGGCCTAGGTAGAATGTATACGCAAATGCATTACCTCACTGATGTATTTGGTGGGGCAATTATTGGTGGACTCTGTGCGGCACTTATTATTTACTTCAGCTAATATGTTTTTGCCTTGGCAGGATACTAATTATCTTCACGAATTAGTCAGAAAAGCAATTCATATCAGCTTAGGTTTACTGATATGTTTAGGTATTAGTAATCACTGGATTACCCCTTTTCATCTCTTCGTTCTTTTAGTATTAGTAATACTACTGTCTTTTATCAGCAGAAAAGTAAAACTGCCTTTTATTAATGTACTGCTAAAAAACTTTGATAGACCAAATCACTTTCCTGCCAGAGGACTGATTACTTATTTAATCGGTAGCATTCTGAGTTTGGAGCTATTCCCCCTACCTTTTGCACTAGCTTCAATCATGATTTTGGCACTGGGTGATGGTACTGCAGCACTGGCAAGACCATGGAGTAAACGCAAAAGTAGTATTAGTACTAAGCATTTATTAGAAGAAAGTATTGTCGGAGTAATTTTAGGTGCACTAGGAGCTATGCTTTTCGTCAGTCCTATCCAAGCAATTATAGCTAGTGG
>CAZXKW010000152.1:0-2319 GCA_964641565.1 uncultured Candidatus Peribacteria bacterium | reverse complement strand
CAGCTACAGCTACTGCATTTTTCCATACTGCATTATCTCCACCTGGAGCGGCGATCTTGGTAAAATTACCTGCTTTGAATTCGATTAATTTATTGTCCTTGGTATAGAGTTCAATCACATTGTCTTTGCTAATCGGCGCAGCATAAACTACTTCAGCGGTAGTATCTCCATTAACTACGACGGTGCGTTGATCAATTTTATCAACTACCAATTTGTATAGGACATTGCTATCAAAAGCGTAGAGGTCATTATTTAATCTCACCAGGCCACGCCCTTCGAAGTTATTACGTTCTTTGCTTAAATCAAAAGCAATTTTAGGGTTATCCTCACGGAAAACATTGTCTACCATTGCTAATAACTGCTTGATTTCACTTAGTTCACCATTGATTTGACTAGTCAAAATGACATCGCTTGTCAGTGGCAGTGCTTCTGCTAGTTTCTTTTGGTCAGCAAGTAATAAGTTTTTGGCACTTTCTTTATCATAGATGGCTCGAGTTTTTGCATCTTCACGATCCTGAGCAGATTGGGCTACCAAGGTTTGGAGGTCGCGCTTTATAGCATTAGCTTTTTGATACCCTGCAATGCTATAGATTGCCCCAATACAAACCACGACTACAACAGCGATAGCGATTACTTTGCTCATTTGCCATGGCTTTCTTCCCAAGGGCCGTTCACGATTAAAGACGCGTTCCAGTGTCTTTTTGAGATTCATTTTAAGGATATCAACTGTGTTGCTCAATTTGCTTCTATTCACTGGAGTGGGTGATATCGGTGGTGTTGCTTCATGCTCTTCATTACTTGAGCTCATCGTCATCGGGACATGTTCACTATGAGCTGCTACTGATTCATGACATTGCACTACAGCAAGGCCGGCATAAGTAAGCGCTGGAATGTGTTTTTCATGATGAGAAGCGGTAATTGCCTGTTTGAGCGCTTCAGTGTCAATAATGTCTTTGAGTAGTTCAGTGCTGAGCAAAATACGATCATCTTTAAGCAAATTTCCACTAGCCAAAGAAAGGAAGATTTTGTTATCCGAAAGGACTTCAGGTACCAATCCTTCACTAATACAACTCAAATGTTTACCTCGCAGTAAATAAACACTACCGTTGCCACCTACAGAGAGATGGAGATCACTACGTGAGAAAACTGCAAGAGAAATATTGAGGCTTTGTTGCCAAGTAATGCCTTCAGCATCACTGATATTGGTAGCAGTGTCGTTAATTACTTGTAATACTTCTTCGAAACTTTGTTCTGGATCACGTTCCAAGTCTTGATAAAAATGCTGTTGAAAGCTTTCAATGATGATAGAGCGAATTTCGGGAGCGAGCTCTTGAGCATCTTTGAGTGTATACGTAAAAAATACTGAACCATATTCTGCTTCTTCTGGATTGGAAGGAATATAGGAGCCAGTAACTATATGCGTATGAGGGTCTTGAGTTCCAAGAGAAAATAAATTCTGTTTGAGCACAAACATGGCATATACGTCAAAATCGTATCGATGGTAGCAAAAAAGCGAGTTGGCTAAAAGCTTTTTCGCTAGATCCTGAGCACAGCTAGATCTTTTGTGGTATAACACTACAGTATAGCTATTTACCTTATGTTTTTACCTTCTCAGCTTCAACAGTGGCTCAAAGATCATGATCAGCCTAGTTACCGTTATAAGCAAATTCTGCAAGCCCTTTTTCATGAAGGCAAACGTTCATTTGCTGATATTCTAACCCTTCCTAAAGATGTGCGTGCAGAGCTCGAGTCAGAGTTTACCGCATTTACACTCAAAGAAAAGATTGCGTTACATTCACAGAACAATGATTGTACCAAGACTTTATTAGAGCTGTCTGATGGTGAGATGATTGAGGCGGTATTGATGGAGTTTGAAGATGGAAGAGCCTCTGCCTGCGTGTCTAGTCAGGTGGGCTGTGCATTGAAATGTTCATTTTGTGCAACTGGTGATTTCGGTTTTCGCCGTAATCTTTCTAGCGTGGAAATCTTTGAACAAGTATGGTGGCTTTCATGCAAGTTGCAGGCAGAAAAACGTCGCTTGTCTAATCTCGTGTTTATGGGTATGGGTGAGCCATTGCTTAACTACGAAGCAGTAGTCGCATCTATTCGTATGATTAATGATCCCGACATGATCGGTCTGGGCATGAGGCATATTACTGTTTCTACGTCTGGAATCGCGCCACAAATTATTCAGTTAGGCCGGGATTTGCCCCAGGTTAATCTAGCCGTGAGTTTACATGCGCCAGTACAAGCGCTGCGTGAAAAGATCATGCCAATCGCTAAAAAGTATTCATTAGATGAATTATTTGCTTCAATCGA
>CAZXKW010000151.1:0-2380 GCA_964641565.1 uncultured Candidatus Peribacteria bacterium | reverse complement strand
ATTTAGATTTATTATTAACCTCAAAAAGGTATAATAAGATAGTACTATTCAAATCAAAATGGACATTCTGCTCTTCGGCATTCAAGGTTCAGGTAAAGGAACACAAGCTAGGGCGTTATCACTAGCTCTTAACATCCCAATCTTTGAAGCGGGCGCAGAACTCCGAAAGATTGCTACGCATAATACTGAAGAAGGAAATACTATTAGAGAATTGATCAACAAAGGCGCCTTAGTACCACAAGGTATTGTCCTTTTAAAAGTGGCAGATTTCTTAGACCATCCTGCAACAATCGATGGTGTCATTTTTGATGGTGTACCTAGAAGCTATGACCAAGCATTAGGATTTCAAAATATGATGGATAGCAAACATCGCGAAACAATCGCGATTGTAATTGACCTGGATGAAGAAACAGCTATTTACCGTGTTACCAATAGAAGAATTTGTAACCGTTGTCAGCAAACCTTCCCACCTGAATACTTACATCAAATTTGTAACTCCTGTGGTGGAGTTTTAATTAAACGAATTGATGATCAAAAAGACGCAATTGAAAAAAGAATTCAGAATTACTACCAAGAGACTGTGCCGGTAATTGACCATTATCGTACTTTGGGAAAATTACTAACTGTCGATGGCAATCAATCAGTCATAGATGTTACCAAAGATATGTTCAATCAACTCTCACCTTTACTTAAAATCAATCATCGCAAACTAGAAAAAGCGAAAGAGTTATTTAAAATAGACCGTTAGCCCCCATTCAAGTTAACTATTATACAGTTTCCAACCAACTCATTCGTAAAATAAAACCACTATCGCCATTATTACCAATATTCCTGAAACAATTGCTGAAGTCGTGACTTCTTCTTTTAAAAACACTAACCCCAATGTATTGCTCAGTAATATGGAAACAGCACCAAAGAGAATCATAGATTTTCCCAAACTAAAATTAGCAAATATGTAGAGCTGCCCTACCATTGCTAGCAAGTGAATAAAAAAATACAAAGGGAACCATTGTTGAGTAAAAAATGAAAGTGAAAAACCATTCTCAGACATTCCTTTTCTTCCCAAAAGATCACTGAAAGAAAATAACCCTTGAGCTAATAACAAAATAAATAGTTTTAACATACCTGAATAATTATTAACAATATCAATTTCACACTTTTTAGTTTTTCACTATACATTTGCATGAGCAAGGAATTTTACTTTTCAAAATTAAGATTGTATTGAAATAAGGGAAGTATGTGGTGCATGTAAGAAAGACCCCGCAAAAATATTTTGGCTAAAAAACCGATCATCAGTTATAGTATCGATACAATTTATGCATGTCATGTTAATTAAAAGTGCTCAGGAAATTGCCATTATGGCTGAAGCCGGCAAGAAATTAGGAAGGATTTTACAAGAACTCCGAAAAGAAGTGCGACCGGGTATTACTACCATGATGCTGGATCAACTTGCTGAGAAATATATTTTGCAATCTGGATCGAAAGTTTCATTCAAAGGTTATCAAGGATATCCTTTTACATTGTGTGCTTCAGTGAATGATCAGGTCGTTCATGCTTTCCCTAATACTACCCCTCTTAAGGAAGGTGACATTGTTAGCTTAGACTTAGGACTGATTTGGCAAGGATGGCAAGCAGATTCTGCCATCACCGTTCCTGTGGGCAAAGTGAGCAAAGAAGTGGAGAAGCTGATTGCAGTAACTGAAGAATCTCTCTGGAAAGGTATCGAAGAAATTAAAGCAGGCAACACCGTTGGTGATATTGGCGCCGCCGTACAAGAACACGCTGAACGCGCAGGTTATGGAGTAGTGCGTGCTCTTACTGGTCATGGTATTGGTAGAAAACTGCATGAACCGCCCAGTATTCCTAATTATGGCAAACGCCATAAGGGTATGGTTTTGCAAACAGGAATGGTAATTGCTGTAGAACCAATGATTACCATGGGTGATTATGAAGTTGATATTGATGATATCAACTGGGCGGTAACTACTCGAGATGGATCATTGGCAGCTCATTTTGAGCATACAATCGCCATTACTGACAAAGGACATCGAGTCCTTACAGCTGCTCAAAACTAGGGAAAGAGTGAAATCAAAAAAAGACTTGCACAATTAAAACATCTAGTGTAGATTCTTAACGCTTTTTACAAGCCTATAGTTAACAGTCAATGGCTAAAGACGTCATTCAGATAGAGGGAATCGTGATCGAATCACTCCCCAATGCCACATTTTATGTAGAGATTGCTTTCCCAGGAAAACCTGGTGAACCTCCTCAAAAGCATACAATTTTGGCTCATGTGTCAGGAAAGATCAGGAAAAATTATATACGCATTTTGCCAGGTGACAGTGTCTTAGTAGAAATTAGTCCCTATGACCTAACTAAA
>CAZXKW010000150.1:251-2403 GCA_964641565.1 uncultured Candidatus Peribacteria bacterium | reverse complement strand
TAAGAGATATTGGGAAAATGTACGGGGGCGATGTATCCGTCGCTTCCACAGACAAAAATGATCCAATGCGTAAAGCTTCAAGGAGAATTCGTCAACAAGCTTTCGAAATAATCGTTGAGAAACTGTCCAATGAAGCGATGCGTCATGAGCTCGGGCAACTGCACTCAGAGGCTATGCTGCAAGAATCTGACATGTCTCGTAGTCAAATGGCTGCTGCTAGAATAATGGATTTAATGTTCTATGATGGAGCTAGACGCCCTAAATACCAACAGCCTGATGCTAGAAAATTCTTTGAACGTTATCGTACTAAGAAACTCATACCACTAATTCATGGTATGAAAAATCCCGATCTCAGAGATTTGCATGAGAATTTATTTGAACATTGGATGGAAGCAATCCTCGACGGAGAAGCCAGAAAACCACTTCATGCAATTCTAGGCACCAATGGAAAAAAAGCTTGTTTAAAATAGTCATTGTAACCACTCTCCTATGAATACTGCTATACCTCAAGATTGGACTAAACTAATTGAATGGTGGTCAGTGATTGCTCTGTCACGCCCCATGCCTCGAACAGGATGGAATACGATAGGACTTGATCGTCACCAAATGGACAATTTGGCAGCGCATCATTACATGGTAACTACTATCGCCAATTTTCTAGGTTTAATCTTAGAAAAAGACCTTCAAGTTAAAATCGATCGCAAACGAGTAATTGGGATGGCCCTTGTCCACGATATCGGTGAAATTTTGCTAGGCGCAGATATAGCTACTCCTCAAGGTATCAATCCCAAGTATCAAGAAGCAAAGAAAGCAGCTCGCAGATTGGAAGATCGCGTAATTAGCATCTTTGGTCAACTTTTAGGCGAATCAGAACTGAAGACTTATATGGAAGCTCTCTGCAAAGAAGAGCGCGAACAACCCAGCGATGAGGCAAAGTTAGTCAAATTAGCTGATCGTATTGCTGACAATGTGCATCTCCACAATGTCCAAACAAATCCCCGCTTCAATCGTGATGACGAGAATTACTTTAACCGTACGGTACTTTCTTTCATTGATAACTTTGACAATCCAGAAATCAAAACATTCTGTACGAAGCTTGCCAATGCTCTCAAATCAGCCATTACTCACAAAGAATTATCCGTTGGCGTAAGACCAACTATTGATTCTGAAGCTGAACCAGAACGAGCATTAATCCAACTTTTCAACCACTTCCAAGGTACCAAACGCATGGTTAGGACAGGCTGGATTCCAGGACGTTACCAACAGCACGAAATCGATACTTTGGCCGAACATGGCTACATGACTGGAGTGATGCTGCTCATGATCAGTCACGCACTCAAACTGACTACAACGAGCGTTCTAGATATGCCACTCTTCCATGAGGCGGGCAAACTCTATGGTGGTGGCATGTCAGTATTGTTTAATGTTCGCGATGAATCTCTCAAAAAAGATGTAGATCTGATCCGTCAGACTACTATTGATCATTTAGCAGAATCAATTGGCTATCCAGAAACGAGAAAGTACTTTCTCGGCAACTATCAAGAGAGCAATGAACACCAAACAGATGAAGCCAAACTACATTTATTGATCGGCAGATTAGCTGACCAAATTCATGGTGAATTGATGCGAAGACCAAGCTACACGGATCGTGATCGTCAGCATCGAGAAAAGGCAATTGGAGCCCTAGCTGGAAGCATTGGCAATGAAGAGATCAAAAAAGCCGCCACTCAATTTACTGAAGCTACATTCGCAGTAATCGAGGGCGGCAAGTTGCGACGATCTATCTTTAGATTACTAGAAGAATAACTTACTTCTTTCCCTGAGTAAGGTAATCTTTGATACCATCAACAGCGCGTAATACTTCTATTGGTAAAGCAAAAATAATAGTATTGCTCTCATCAGATGAAATATCATTGATTGAATTCAAAGTACGCAAGTGCAACGCACCAGGAGTCTTGGCCATAAGGTCAGCAGCATGCGCTAAATTTTCAGCAGCGAGTACTTCACCTTCAGAACTAATAATAGTAGCCCGTTTCTCGCGCTCTGCCTCAGCCTGTTTAGCCATAGTACGCTTCATAGTCTCGGGAAGATTGATATCTTTGAGTTCCACACTCTGAACATCTACGCCCCAAGCCTCACTTTTCTCATCTAC
>CAZXKW010000150.1:0-241 GCA_964641565.1 uncultured Candidatus Peribacteria bacterium | reverse complement strand
TCGCACACCCAAAGAGCCCTTTTGAGGCAAGGATGTCACTTCACCCACCACGTTACGCATAGTAGTTTGCGCCATTTGTGATACTGCATTGTAAACATTCTCCACTTCCAACAATGCCTTTTCAGCATTAGTAACACGATAATAAATTACCGCATTGATACGAGCTGAAACATTATCCTTAGTGATAGCCTCTTGATCTGGAACATCAACAGCGTTGACACGCATATCTATCTGTCGCATA
>CAZXKW010000149.1:2008-2408 GCA_964641565.1 uncultured Candidatus Peribacteria bacterium | reverse complement strand
AGCTACAGCTGAATTTAATAATCGCTCAATAGCTTGTCTTTGCATCATAGTTTCATCCACAGCCACAGGACCCAATACATCACGAACGTCTGAAACGGCATCATCTGCGCGCGCACCAGGTATACTATGTGAGCCTGATTTTACTTCAGTATTAGGTTTAAAACCACGAGATTCACGGTGAAGTTCTCTTGGTGATGCAGCAGACATACTAGATTTTTATTTTTATATTTCCATCCATTATACCATGATTTAAATCCCTCATCAAAGCCTTAAATTAAAGATTAAACTTACACTAGCAAAATTTCATCTTCTTTGGTGTATACTCGACGATGCTGATTACTTTCTAGGATGCTTACTTTACTCAAAAAATATTTTGGTTATGACCATTTTCGACCGCTAC
>CAZXKW010000149.1:0-1998 GCA_964641565.1 uncultured Candidatus Peribacteria bacterium | reverse complement strand
AATTACCAGCTTTAAAGTTTCCAGGCTTAACTTTAGTGATCTCGCCGCTGATTGCATTGATGAAAGATCAGGTGGATGCTTTGAGAGCCTGTGGTGTTAATGCTGCTTATATTAATTCCACGCTCACCCTAGAAGAGTTTAGATCTGTGCTGACACAGGCTAGAAATGGTCAACTAAAAATACTCTATGTCGCTCCAGAACGTTTCGGAATTCCAGAGTTCCAACGTTTCTTACAGTCCCTCAGTATTAGCTTAATAGCTGTAGATGAAGCTCATTGTATTTCAGAATGGGGACATAATTTTCGACCAGAATATCGCAATCTGAGCCTACTGAGAGATATCTTTCCTCAGACACCCATGATAGCCCTGACGGCCACGGCGACCATGCGTGTCCGTGATGATATTTTGCATCAATTACGATTACAAAAAGCCCGCATATTCATCTCTAGTTTCAATCGAGAAAATCTCACTATAAGTGTCATCGAAAAGAAACAATCATTGCCAAAACTACTCCATCTCTTAGAGAAATACCGGGACGAGGCGGTGATTATTTATTGTTTCTCCCGCAAAGAAACTGAGGATGTTGCCAACCGTCTCATTGCCGAGAATTTCAATGCACGAGCTTACCATGCGGGACTCAGTAATGAAGATCGCAGCTCAATTCAAGAAGATTTTACCAAAGATAAAATCAATATTATTGTCGCCACCATTGCTTTTGGTATGGGCATTGATAAACCAGATGTAAGACTCGTGGTCCATTTCACCTACCCCAAAACACTTGAAGGCTATTATCAAGAAATCGGCCGCGCCGGTCGAGATGGATTGGCTAGTGAATGTGTCATGTTCTATACCTATGCTGATAGTAGAAAACACGAATTTTTCATTGACCAGATTGAAGACCAAGAACTCAAAAAACAAGCTAAAGAGAAACTAGCTCAAGTCAGTTCTTATGCACGGTTAACTAGCTGTCGAAAAAGACATTTACTGCGCTATTTTGGAGAAGCATCAAATATAACCAACTGTGGTAGTTGTGACATCTGTGTACCAGAGCGAGTAGTCACTTACGATGCTGCTCCCGTAATCAAAGTACAACCTACTAGCCCTACTGGCCTCAATTATAATCAAGAGCTATTCCAACGATTAAAAGCATTAAGAAAAACTTTAGCAAACCAGGCCAGTGTCCCGGCTTTTGTCATATTTGGTGATAAAGCCTTACAAGAAATGGCCTATTATCAACCTCAAAATTTAGCCAGCTTTGCCAAGATCAATGGCGTAGGCTCAAAGAAACTAGAACAATATGGGCGCATCTTTCTTCAAGAAATTACTTCATTCAAACAGCTCTAAAGTGATCAGTGATTATGATTGTTCGAGTACTGTACATTGCGTAACAAACTTTAAACTCTCTACACTGATGAAGATTTCTTTACTAGACAAGCCAGCACTAATAGCAATTCGCTCAAAGCTCAGTACTTCAGGCAATACAAAGATTCGCACCGGAGTTTTCAAAAGAAAGGGGCAAGTAGTCCCTACTTTATAGCCTGTAACGTGTAGGACTTCCTCAGGTGTGGCCATTCTCGCTTTAGTAACTGCGAAATAACGTTTCAACATTTCCATATCTAAACGTTGATCAAGTGGTGTTAGAATCATCACAAACTCCTCACCCACTTTAACCAAAAGCGATTTTAGCATTTGGCTTTCTTTGATACCCAAAAATACTGCAGCCTCACTGGCTGTAGTATTAGCAGCTGGATATTGCAAAATTTGATACGCTATTCCCTCATCATCCAACCAAGTCAGTACATCCATAAAGCCCTAGTCAACAATAATAAACTCGTTTTTTTTCTTAGGATGCACCAACACATGTACATCCATTCCCACTGCAGGAAAATCACGATATGACACTGGAACTTCGGTACTAGCTGGATACGAGGGTTTTCCAGGCAAAGTAATAGTAAGTGTCAATTTGACGATAGGATAAATAGTACCATCCAGCTTACGA
>CAZXKW010000148.1:0-2440 GCA_964641565.1 uncultured Candidatus Peribacteria bacterium | reverse complement strand
GGAGCTGGAGCTGGAGCTGGAGCTGGAGCTGGAGCTGGAGCTGGAGCTGGAGCTTCCATGATTACAACTTTGCTAGCGGTTGGTAATGCAGGGTTTCCTTTTCTATCTTTTAAAGCCTGCGCTGCTTCAGCTCTAGCCAGAGCTTTGGCAATTGCAGGGGCACGAGGCGCTTCTTGAGTAATTAGTGTATGAGCTCCACACATTGTTTATATTTTAAGGAGTCTAAGCTATCACAAGGCACAAAGTTTCTCAAATTGACCAGGATCACTTTCCACGATATTAGGGAATCGTGCTTTAGCTTGAGCATAAGCACGACGAATTTCACTTCTTACCTCACCAGTAATTCCTTTCCCAGACTGACTCTCAGCAACTATTCTCATACTCGTAAAGGCCTCTACCATCTCCCAATGCTTCAATGTAGTGGTATTAGGCGTCTCAGGTGTAATACCAGGCACAAACACCCAAGGAGCATCGAAAAGCGTATCATAAAGCTCATATCTTTGGAGAATAGCTACTATTTTAAGAACAAACTGTTCACCGATATCTGCGAAATAGCCCCCGTGCTCATAGTGCATGATTAATGTTGCTACGATCTGATACAAATCCAGATCATTTAAATCTCGACGCCCAAGCATATCGGTTCTATCACCCGGAGTAGAAAGATCATAAGGCATGCCTCTCTTCCTTTGGCCAGCTCCATATGCCATTATGTAAGCATTCGTCTCATTATTGTGGAGTTTAGTAGACCAGGCATCAACAGCATAAGATGGTGTAGCTCGAGTAGCCAAAAGCATAGTTGCATTAAGCAAACCAATACTAGCTTCATGTCGTTTAGCTTGTAAACTACCGCCCATACATACTTGCATATCAAAATCACGGTCAGTAAACAATCCTTTAGACTTGAGATATTTCAGTAGTAATTTAATCTCAATCGGTTGGCCAGGAGTCAGTAATACTGTCATGCCCGCATGAATAGTACTAAATGGACTAGTACCTAGACCCAATTCCTTTATTAGTTGATTTACTAGTTCGGTGCTGACAGCTTTATCTACATGGAGCTTAGCCCCCATCACTGGAAAACCTGGACGGGCCACTCGTTCTTTTAAAACATAACGCCAGACTGCTCCTACGTCATCATCTGGATTAATCATATTGCCTCCAAGAGCAGGAATTGATTCTCCAATTATCCTTAGCATTTGCCCCGCATTATTTCTCACTCTACTACCTATAGCCAAAGCAGCTGATCGAAGTAATTTAGAAGGAGCCAGATTTGCTATAGCACTTGGGTTCGCCATTACATGTGGAGCTTCAACCTGTCTAGCTAAACTTAGTGCACCCACCAAGTCCGGTTTACCCACTTTCGCAATCACCATAGAACGATGATATTCGCCTGGCAGAGCATTATAGTATTCGCCCCCCCAGCCCAATATCCTTTCTGGCGATGGATGACGCATGAGCAAATTGATAACAAACTGTTCAAAATTATCAGCCTGAGTTGGATATTTTTGTCCCAATCTGGTGGCGATCTTTGCAAAATCTTCAATGAGCCATAGCTCTAATTTGAGCCCTCTAACTGGTGATGCCAAAAATGCTGCTTCATCAGGAAGTCTTTGCGCTGGATCTCTTTGCCAATAATCATACACCCATTCGATCGGAGTCTCAGAAGCCACTGAATAACCAGTAGCTTCTCTATAGGCTCCAGTCAATGGTTCTCTTAAAGCTAAACGTAATCTTTCACCAAACCGTGGAAATGTGATAGAGACTCTATCAATCATTTCCAAGCATTCATCAAACTTATTAGGATCTTTTACACTACTCCCTAATACTGCTTCACAGAGTTTAATATCAGCGATAGTCACACCAGCTTCTTCTTCTGGCCCTTGTCCAAAAACGTATTTACAAATAACCTTCATCGGTTGATCCTCTTCTCCAAAACAAACCCAAAGGTAATAGTGAAGGGTCTCTCTAAGCAAAATACCAACAATTGGCGCTAGTTTTTTTCGGTCATCAGCATCGTCACTCAAAAAGCGTTCAGCAATAGCCTCGAACCAAGGTTTAAAAGTATCAGCTCGATCATTCCTATTACCACTGACTGGTACGGCGACCATTATCATGACATCTTCTCGGGTGGCACCTTTATAAAGAGCATCATGATACCAGCGACCCTTCATATTACATTGATCTGATTGTACAATTATAGCTAGATCTTCAGCCAATAACGTAGCTGGTGGCAATGCTCCTTTTGGCTGAAATTCTACTCTAGAGTTATCAAACGTGCTGCCTAATTGAGCTAGTTGATTGATAGCAATATCAAATTCCTCCCCCTTCCACTCCTGAGCTTTTTCAGCTAACAAGAATGCACTTTCACGATATAGTGGATACCGAGGATAACAGGCAACTTCTAATAATTTACAAAAAAGTTGGATCCGTTGCTGGCTAG
>CAZXKW010000147.1:0-2475 GCA_964641565.1 uncultured Candidatus Peribacteria bacterium | reverse complement strand
ATACTGTAATATTAGCTTGCCCGAGATATCACCTCGTAGCTTTTCTTTCAATAGCCCTCATGGTGCTTGTAATGCCTGTCATGGATTGGGTACTAAATTGGAAGTAGATACGAATTTGATTATTCCCAATCCTCGCTTAACTTTAGCTGAAGGGGCCATTGTTCCTTGGGCAAAGACTGCTTCACGTTTGACTTGGTACAATCGCATCTTGAAAGAAGTGGGGCAGCTCTATGATTTTGATCTCAATACTCCATATCGAGAGTTGAGTGAGGAAGCCAAGAAATTGGTGCTATATTATCAGCTCAAGGGGGTTAAAGATTATCACTTTGAAGGAAATCTCAAAGTGACTTATGAAGGAGTAATTCCTAATTTGGAGCGCCGCTACAATGAGACTGATTCTGATTATGTTCGCAAAGAAATCGAGAAATATATGCAGATTCTTACCTGTCCGGAATGTAAAGGCATGCGTTTAAAGAAAGAAATTCTGGCGGTCAAAATTGCTGATAAATCTATCATTGAGGTTACTGCTCTCTCAGTATCACGTGCTGATACTTTCTTTAGGAATTTACCGTTTACGGATTATCAAAAAAAAGTTGCTGAGAGAATTATCAAAGAAATTACTGACCGACTTACATTTTTACAAAATGTGGGTTTGAATTATCTGACTCTTTCTCGATCAGCTAGTACTTTATCGGGTGGTGAAGCTCAACGTATTCGTTTGGCTACTCAGATTGGTTCACAACTCCTTGGTGTACTTTATGTACTTGATGAGCCATCTATTGGTCTACATCAGCGCGATAATGATCGCTTGATCGCTACCTTGAAGCGCCTTCGAGACTTGGGTAATACTGTAATTGTAGTAGAACATGATACTGATACCATGTTGGCTTCTGATTATATTGTGGATATTGGTCCAGGAGCTGGCAAACATGGTGGTAGGGTGATTGCGCAAGGTACTCCAGAAGAAGTTATGGATGACCCTAATTCGATTACTGGTCAATATTTGTCAGGAAGAAAATTAATTCCAACTCCCAAGAAAAGACGCAATGGCAACAATAAATTTATCAATATTAAAGGAGCAACAGAAAACAATCTCAAAGATGTTTCTGTTTCATTTCCATTGGGGACATTTATTGCAGTTACGGGTGTATCAGGTTCAGGTAAATCTACCTTGATTAATGAAATCTTGGTCAAAGCCATTACTAACCATATCAATGGTTCAAGTAAGCCTACTGGAGCCTATGGCCAAATTACTGGATTTGAGAATATCGATAAAATTATCAGTATCGATCAGAAGCCAATTGGACGTACTCCTCGTTCTAACCCAGCTACTTATACTGGTGTATTTACAGATATCCGTGAACTGTTTGCGGCTACTCCTGAAGCACGCACTCGCGGTTATAAGTCGGGTCGCTTTAGTTTCAATGTCAAAGGTGGACGTTGTGAAACCTGTCATGGTGACGGTATTGTGCGCATTGAGATGCATTTCTTACCAGATCTCTATGTGCCTTGCGAAGTCTGTAAGGGCCAACGTTACAATCGTGAAGCTTTAGAAATTCATTATAAAGGTAAAAATATCGCGCAAGTCTTGGATATGACAGTAGAAGATTCAGTGACTTTTTTTGCAGCAGTGCCCAGGATCAAAGAAATTTTAGACACTTTACTTGAAGTAGGTTTGGGGTATATCAAATTAGGCCAACAAGCCAATACTCTGTCTGGAGGTGAAGCGCAGCGTATCAAATTAGCAACTGAACTAGCGAGACGCAGCACTGGTCGTACACTTTATGTCTTGGATGAGCCAACTACAGGTTTGCATTTTGCTGATGTCGAAAGACTACTTAATGTGCTCAATAAACTCGTTGAAGGCGGTAACACTGTCCTAACAATCGAACATAATCTAGATGTGATCAAATCAGTAGACTGGATTGTCGATTTAGGCCCTGAAGGTGGTGAGGGTGGTGGTCAAATCCTAGCAGAGGGTACTCCAGAAGATGTCATGGAGGTAAAAGAATCTTACACAGGTAAATACCTCAAGCTCTTAGTTGAACGAGAGCAAAAACTATTATCAAAAAAGAAGTAGTATCCCTACATTATCTTTCTGATCATTTCTCGGACACCATTTCGAGAAATTCGTTCTGTGCAGTCTAGGACATCGATATTGGGAATGTCAGTGGGATACAGTATCTTCATATCTTTAGTATCAATAAGGATCAGATCTGCTAGCGCGATTGGTTCACTACATCTAATTACGCCTCGGAAAACTGGTGGATTACCAGTAAATCGTGGCATAAGTCTATAATTTTGGGGTTTCATCAAAATAGCTGCAATTCGCCATTCTTCTCCAATATCTTGAAAGTATTCAATTCCAATTGTTCCCGCTAAGATCAGTTCGTTGGTACCATATAAAGTTGTTCTAGGTGTAAGTCCATTTTGTAATACTGCTGTGGCAAAATCTCGAGGTATAGTAAAAGTTGG
>CAZXKW010000146.1:0-2565 GCA_964641565.1 uncultured Candidatus Peribacteria bacterium | reverse complement strand
AATCGAAGGAATATTAGGTAAGCTCTGGGCATGTACTAAGACATTTCCCATAATCAATGTGCCAGCAATTAAACTAAAAAGAGACCATTTCATCTGCCTGGATTAGTAGGTAACTGAACTAAAATCGCATTGGAAGTGCTATTAAGATCCTTCCAATACTCGTTAATTTCTTTATGAATCGTATTTACTTCATCAAACTTATCAGCGAGCTTCTTGGTTTGTTTAGTCACAACCTCGGCTCGCAATACCATAGTAGCTGCCAATGAATTGTACCAACTCTGTAAGGCATCTCGACCATAACGATCAACTGCAGACTGACCCAACCGTGAAGGACGAGGTTCAGCAGAAATTGTACCAGCGGGTAAGGTGCCTGTATTACTAACACTAGACTGAGTGTTTTGTCCGGTAGCAACATTGTTACCCAACGGATCTGCAGGGGCCCCGCTATCAGGGCGCGCAACCTCTCCACCCAATGCACCTATTTGCTGGCGAATAGCATTGTGATCATTGGCTGTATCTGGATTGAATTGTTGCAAAAGCGTAGTACCAGATTGCCTCAAGGTTGCAGGGTCTGCTTCTGGTACTCTAGGAGCTTGAGGAATCCTTGCAGTCAGGTCATCTCGAGAGGGTATTGATGGTGCCTGATACCCCTCAGTGAGACTAGTAGGACTAAAGTCAGCTAGGCTCAACATTGTCCCCATAACCAAACTCAATGAAACAGCGGTAAAGATTGATTGTCTCCAAGATATTAATCGGCTTTTTTTCATAGAAAAATACTTCATACCATGATAGCACACAATTTATAGCTTGAGAACATAAATCGTCTAACTAAAGTGCTCTCAACTTACTTAGGCCGCACTAACGGTGACTTCGTAGCCTATTAAACCACCTGCCCATTTTCGACTTTAATCATTTGTGCATCTTTAATTTGCTTGATATTGCCGGCTACAGTAATGAATAATTGGTAATCAGCTTTCCAAGAGAGTACCAATTCCTGACGT
Organism: uncultured Candidatus Peribacteria bacterium; assembly: GCA_964641565.1. Classification (GTDB taxonomy): domain Bacteria; phylum Patescibacteriota; class Gracilibacteria; order RBG-16-42-10; family RBG-16-42-10; genus JAGNZB01. Next base: position 1,564 of record CAZXKW010000146.1, on the reverse strand, counting down.
TCATCATCAAACTCGGACAAAACATCATCCAAAAGAACAATGGGTTTCTGCTCTAGTTTTTCAGCCAAAAACATAACCAGCATAGACTTCAAGGCTAGAATCAAAGTCCTCATTTCACCTCGCGATGCAGTAATGGTCCAAGGGACCTCAGAACCTTCAGCAAGTATACAGAAATCATCCCGATGAGCGCCTGAAAGAGTAAATCCTCTACTACGTTCTAAGAGCACGTTCGCCTCAGGCTCGAATAGTGATTTTTGATATTGTACTTTTAGAGGCAATTCAACATGTGAAAACTGTTGGTACACAGTAGCCAATTCTTTATCTAAATAGGACAATAGCAGAGCTCGATATTGTTGCAGTACAGCTGAATATTGTAAATATTGCTCATTCCAAAAGCTTAATTCTTCCATAACAGCTTCACCTTTTTGAATAGATTTAAGCAATGCATTACGATTGACCAAAGTCTTCTTCGCTTGACTATAAGCCTGCCGATAGAGAGGAAAGACCTGGAAAAGAACACTGTCCAAGAATGATCGACGCAGTGTAGGGTCCAAAATAAATAAATTCATATCCTCAGGACGAAATACCACTACCGGTATTTCACCAATGAAATCTGCAAAGCTGACAGGAATATCGTTACGCCAAAACTTAACTTGCGCCTGAGCCGATTGAGCGGGAGCAGCAACCACTACTCGATGGGTAATTCCCTCATCAGTACTCAGAACAATAGAGGCGAATTGGTTTTGATCGGCTCCAAATGGCAACCATAAGTGTTTTTTTTGATCACGGAATGATGATCCACAAGCTACAATTGCTAATGATTCTAAAAGATTGGTTTTCCCTTGACCATTTTGACCATAAAAAACAACGAGAGGACATTCAAACTTGATTGATGCTGATGCGATATTTCGAAAACCTTGCAGTGAAATTTGCTGGACCATGGAAAAGATTGAGTATATGCCCTATTTTGTGCTAAGATGAATTGAAGAACTCAATTGGCAGATTACATGAAAAAACACTACACGTATATTGTTGGAAGTTTCATAGGAAGTTTAGTGCTCTTACAGGGCTTAAATATTGCGTACCTACAAAATACAGACGATATCAATCCACATTTCTGGGTAGTAACCACTGAAGAAGAAAATAATACGATCGGACCATTATTGGATCGATACATTGCAGACATACGCCCCGCACTAGTTAGAAACTATCCTACTATTACTATTGAAAAGAAACTGCTGTCACTGGATCAAAATCAAAGTGCCGGTCGACAAGCTTACACCGTAGCTACCACACTGGAAAATGGCTTTTTTAACGAGAATCTCAAAGGAGCTCTCCTAGTAGCCTTGCCATTACCCAATACGGAAAATAAAGGAACGACACAAGTAAGCTTGTTGCCGTATAGTGACTTTGAAAATAAATACTTTGTCTTCAATGCTGGTCAAGAAAAGTTTATTAGCCAAGAAGCACTCGTACGGGAAAACATTCACCCTGAAATCTTTTTAGGCTATTTACCTGATCTCACACCTGCAGGATTTCAAGGCTATTTTGATGCCAATCATAG
>CAZXKW010000145.1:0-2592 GCA_964641565.1 uncultured Candidatus Peribacteria bacterium | reverse complement strand
CTAATAAGCTAGAAGCGGAAAAAGAATCCAATACTCTTACTGGCAATACAGCAGATGGACTAGAAAATCAGCACAATGCAAGTATTCAACGAGGCCTACAAAGTGCATTCAAGAAGCCGAATGCCATTGGTGTATTTCAACAAATATTGGGTAGTGATCTCTCTCCAACTTCCGAGCAACAAAGGTATTTAGCAAATACCTTCGCGGGTATTATTAGACCACACCTACATCATTTCCACACTGGTATACAAGCTGGTGAAATAAGAGTGGTATACCAAGGACATGCACCGCACCACAAACACACATTCAAAGTTATTTATGGAGACAGAACAGAAACTGTTAGCGTCCATATCCCATCTTGGAATGACCTATCTCGAGGCCTAGCTAATTCACTCAACCCTACTCCGGTACAAGTCAGCAACAGTTCTGTAAACACACAGAATTCACAATCAGCTACGACTCCACTCACACCAGCGTCAGATATTACAAAATCCACAAAACCAACTGATGCAGAAATAAGTGCTGCGCTCGATGCACTCAGCCTGGCTGATCAAACACCAAGAACCAATCCCGCTCCTGTCAGCCCAGCACCTTCCGAGGTAGATATTGCTCTAGAAGAACTAGCTCGAAGTGATCGCAATAAAAACCGTTCAGCCTAAAAAACTGATTCATGATATAGTGCCAGACGGAGATGAAATATATCTGTGTATTTTATGTTATATACCAATTCCCCACTCCCTGTAGTCATTATTGATGTCGTCTCCAAGGATGTAAGCCAAGCTGATGCTTATGATCGTTTGATCGAGCTTGAGAATTTAGTAAACACTTTTGGAGGTTTAGTGGTAGTAAAGAAAGTGCAACGTCGAGGCATGCCTGATTATGGTACCTTTGTAGGAGCTGGCAAAATTCAGGAAATTATTGATGATGGTAAAGCACTGGGAGCGAAACTGGTGATTGTGAATAATATCCTCAAACCGGGTCAGGTGTACCGCTTGGGTGAAGCATTGAGAAAAGCAAAGATGGAGGCTTGGGATCGAGTCGATCTCATTCTCAAAATCTTTAGTAAGCATGCTAAAAGTGCAGAGGCGAAGCTTCAGATTGAATTAGCAGCTATAAGACACACTGGACCTCGTATTTTTGGTTTAGGTCTCGATCTTTCTCGACAAGGTGGAGGTATCGGTACATCAGGTATTGGTGAAACCAATATTGAACGTATGAAACGCCATTTGAAAGAGCATGAACATCGTTTAGTGCTAAAACTTCGACATTTAGAACAAGTGCGTACCCAACATCGAGAACATCGCCGTCGACTTGATCTCTTATCAGTAGCCATTGTTGGTTATACTAATGCTGGTAAATCTAGCCTACTCAGAGCCGTCACAAAAAAAGATGCTTATGTAGCCAATCAACTCTTCGCTACTCTAGACACTCGTATCGGTCAGCTCTACTTACCGAGTGAAGATGAAAACGAACAGGGAAAAATTGTCATGCTTTCTGACACTATCGGATTCATTCGCGATCTTCCACCTAGTCTGATTAAATCATTCAAGTCTACTCTGGAAGAAGCCATTCATGCTGATGTTATTCTGCATGTAGTAGATTATAGCGATCCAAAAATGGTTGAGAAAATTGCTATCGTCGACGCGATCTTGGCAGATTTAGAAGTAGCCACTAAACCGCAAATCTTAGTGTTTAACAAATTTGATTTAGCCTCTCCTTTTAGCCAAAAAGAAATCAAGCAACAATACCAAGACAGACACCCAGTATTTGTGTCTGCCTTGGATAAAGAAGGACTAGATCAATTAAAAACTGCTATTAGTGAACAACTTAAACAATTGGCGTAATTCGCTGTAAACCAACATAAGGTTGAAGAACATCAGGAACGAGCACTGAGCCGTCTGATTGTTGATAGTTCTCCAGGATGGCAATGAGCATGCGTGGAATAGCCATTGCTGTAGCATCATTCATATGCACATATTGATTCTTACCAGCTGAATCTTTGTAGCGAATATTTAATCGACGTGCTTGAAAATCTGTCATGTAATCTGAAGTATGAGTCTCACGGTAGCGATTTTGAGCTGGGATCCAACACTCTATATCGTATTGGTTATAATCAGGCTTACCTGTGTCCCCAGTACAAATTTGAATCACTTGATAGGGAATTTTTAGTTGTTGCACTATATATTCTTGCAATGCCACAATTAAATCTTGTTCTACTTGACCATGTTGGACTGGAACGAATGTCTCCATTTCCATTTTGTCGAATTGATGTACACGCAAAATACCTCGAACATCTTTGCCATATGATCCAGCTTCACGTCTAAACGCAGTAGAGTAACCAATATAACGCACGGGCAACTCACCTTCTTGCCAAAGCTTATTCATATGATAAGAGCCCATAGTATGTTCTGCACTACCGACCAAGACTAAATTATCTTCAGCAAAAACATATCGCTCTTCCAAAGGATCAAGACGATCCATCTTTTTCATTACTTCAGGCTTCATCATGATAGGAGGAAGCATTGGGACAAAAGGATGATAAAAAGGATTACCAACTTTATCAGCACAAGCTTTGATTACGTCTTTATTTGC
>CAZXKW010000144.1:0-2602 GCA_964641565.1 uncultured Candidatus Peribacteria bacterium | reverse complement strand
GAGTTTGTGGACCAAGTGGAAAATATTGCTCGCGATAGAGCGAAACAGCTTTTTGGTTGTACACATGCCAATGTTCAAGCTTATTCTGGTGGGCCCGCAAATTTGGCTGTGCATTATGCTTTGCTTGATCCGGGTGATGTCACTATGGGACTAAAGTTGCCCCATGGTGGACATATGACTCATGGTCTGAAGATCAACTTCTCCGGGACTTGGTATCAAAATGTTCAGTACTCGGTACGTCCAGATGGCTATATCGATATTGATGATATGTGGCGGATCGCCAAAGAGCATAAGCCCAAAATGATTATCGTGGGTGCTACTGCTTATCCTCGTATGTTCGAATGGGAGAAATATCGTGATATCGCTGACAGCGTGGGAGCATATCTCCTGGCTGATATTAGTCATATATCAGGGTTAGTGGTTGGCGGTGTGCATCCATCACCAATTGGTATCGCTGACGTGGTAACTACTACTACACATAAGACCCTGCGTGGCCCTCGCGGCGCTTTAATTTTATGTAATGGCAATCCTTCACAACCACTAAAGGCAGCACCTCGAAGCAAAGAAAATCTGCCAACTCTCATTGATAGAGCGATTATTCCCGGTCTCCAGGGAGGCCCTCACAATCATCAAACAGCTGCAATTGCTGTAGCGCTCAAGGAGGCGATGCAACCAGAGTTTACATTGTATGCACAGCAAATAGTTAAAAATGCAAAACAACTTGCGGAATGCCTACTCAGTAAAGGCTATACCTTGATCACTGGAGGCACCGACAATCATCTGATGGTAATCGATCTCACGAATCATGGTATTACTGGTGCTCAAGCTGAAAAAGCTTTGGGACAAGCAGGTATTACGGTGAACAAAAACACTATTCCTTTTGATCAACGTACTCCTTACGACCCTTCGGGGATCCGTTTGGGTACGCCAGCTCTGACAACGAGAGGAATGCGAGAAGATGAAATGAAATTGGTAGCCACTTTTATTGATACCGCTTTGAGCAATTGGCATGATGAAAAGAAGCTTGCCGTGATTCATGAGCAGGTGCAAGCTTTATGTTTGCAATTTGCTATCCATTAGTACAATTAGCGATCATTTTTTTGTAATCTTTTGGGGACTATCTCTAATAGTCTTCCTCGAGTATCAACGACTCTGTCTACTATATTTGCCAAGGTCCTTAAGCTAGCGCTGGTAGTTTTTAGGTCACAGTACTCTGGATCTGGAGCCTTGGGATTGTCATCGAAATAAGCATTTGGATGAAAAAGCCCTGCGCGTAACTGATCTGAGAACTCTAGTAAGGGTGCTAATTCTAAAAAATCTGGAGCCATAACTAGTCTTCGGCCGCGGGGAGTTGTCTGTATCGATGCCAATTTATAGCGCTGTAAGCATGATCGGACCAGCACCCCTAAAGCATATTTGTCAGCTATATCTAATGCAGGACGAAACTTCTCTTGTTGAATCACTATGCGCCATTCGTAATAGTGCTCATGAAATGAAGTATCAGCATCTACTATATCATCATAGAGACGTGCCGCGCCAAGGTCGATAAGTTTTGCTCTTTTTCCATGTCCGATTGCAATATTGCTCTCACTTAAATCAAGATATTTTATTTGATGTCTATGAAATGTTGTTAAAGCATCGGCTGCGTCAGCAAGGCATTGTAAATATTCGCCAGCAGTAAGAGTGCTATCTTCTAAGTTGTGAGTGCGGCCTTCATTGTCAGTCCACCATTCATAGAGTATCTCCTCTTTGCCAATCACTAATGGTTTGGCAATTGGTTGCGGTTCTTTTTCTTGATCAAAAAGTCCCAGTATATGTGAGGCCATTGCTTGTTCACGTCTAAATTGACCTAGCTTGTGCGGATCACGTTGGTTTATACATCTTTTCCGTCCCATACGTTGGTATCGGACTAGGCCATTAATTAATTTGAGTTCTGCAATGACGGGTGCTATTTTTGCAAATGCCCCTTTTCGAGCAAAGGCCACTTCTTTTGGGTCTTTTAATTGAGGCCGCCCATTTTGAGTAGATGGTCTTTGGTCTGGGTAAATGGTGATGAGTGGATTATCAAAATCATCTACTATCACGGTTCCCGGTTCATTTTTGATATACCTTTGTACTAGCGGTGGGAGCTCTTCGAAACTCATAGTATCAAAGAGGTCCCAGCGATCAGTAATACGTTTTCCCAGCTTCGCTTGATGGTTGCCTTTTAGATAAGGATACCTACTGAATAGTCGTGATCGTACATCAGCCAACATCTCGGCTCTTGCCATGTGGTCTTCTACCATACAAACTTTAGTGCTTCATCATACTAAAGTAAAAATTGAAAATGACAATGTTGGGAATAGTATCTTATTCTCCTTGATCAAAAGAGGGATTGAGCATTGCCACTGTTACCGTTGGGGGCGTGGTGGTGTGAGGTGTATTGCGAGCCAGTGCTGTCGATGATCGGCTAAATTCGCCCAAGTTTGCTAGTCTATTGATTCTAATCTCAATTGCAGGTTCCCCGGCTAGCATGTTGATCATTTCAGCATTGTACCATGATACAATCACGATATTTCCTTCTCGATTGGTGCCAAAAGTGATTGTGTCACCGTGTTGAATT
>CAZXKW010000143.1:0-2623 GCA_964641565.1 uncultured Candidatus Peribacteria bacterium | reverse complement strand
TCAAGCTGACAAATACGATGTGCCTCGTATCGCCTTCGTCAACAAAATGGACAAGACCGGTGGTGACTTCTTCATGACATTAAACTCTATTCACAAACGTTTGAGCCCTGATGCAGTAGCAGTTCAATATCCAATCGGAAAAGAAGGCGCTTTCAAAGGTATGGTCGATCTTGTTGAAATGAAAGCATATACATTTGAAGGACAACATGGTGAGAAAATTGTAGAAATGCCAATCCCAGATGACATCAAAGATGAAGTAGATCAATACCATGCTATTTTGGTAGAAAAAGCTTCTGAACATGATGATGATTTGATGAGCAAGTTTTTAGATGGTCAACAACCAACAGCTCAAGAACTCAAAGCTGCGTTACGCAAAGCAACTATTGCTAGCAAATTGTACCCAGTACTTTGTGGCACAGCTTTACAAAACAAAGGCGTACAGCTCGTTTTGAATGCTGTAGTTGATTATCTCCCATCCCCTCTCGATCTTCCTCCAATTCAAGCAACTGACGAGAAAAACAATCCAGTTGATGTGAAACCAGTAGATAGTGATCCATTCTGTGGTATCGCTTTCAAAATCGCTTCTGATCCATTCGTGGGCAAGCTCGTATTCTTCCGTATGTACGCTGGTACATTGAAATCTGGTAGTTATATCCTCAATGCCTCAACTGGCAAAAAAGAACGTATCGGTCGTATAGTGCAAATGCATGCTAATAGCCGCCAAGAAATCGATGAAGTGCACGCTGGCGATATTGCTGCTGCTATCGGTCTCAAAGATACTGTCACCGGTCATACTATTTGTGATCCTGACCATCCAATTTTATTAGAAGCAATTACTTTCCCAGAGCCAGTTATTCAAATTGCTATTGAACCTAAGACCAAAGCTGACCAAGACCAAATGGGCATCGCTCTTAGTCGCCGCGCAGAAGAAGATCGTACTTTCAGTGTTTCTTCTAGTGGGGCCACTAATCAAACTTTGATTGCAGGTATGGGTGAACTTCACTTGGAGATCATCGTGGACCGTATGAAACGTGAGTTCAAAGTTGAAGCGAATGTTGGTAAGCCTCAAGTAGCTTATCGTGAAACCATTCAAAAAGCAGTTGAACAAGAAGGCAAATACATCAAGCAGTCTGGTGGTCGTGGTCAATATGGTCACGTCTGGATTAAGCTTGAACCAGTTGATCCTGGTGTCGGGTACTCTTTTGAAAGTGACATTAAGGGTGGTCTTATTCCTCAAGAATACATTCCAGCTATCGACAAGGGTATCAAAGAAACTATGAAAGGTGGTGTACTTGCTGGTTACCCAATGGTAGATATCAAAGCTACAGTATTTGATGGTTCATACCATGATGTGGATTCTTCAGAAGTAGCCTTCAAAGTTGCCGGATCTATGGCCTTCAAAGACGGTGCAAAGAAAGCAAACCCATGTTTACTAGAACCAATCATGAATGTAGAAGTGACCACTCCTGAAGAGTTTATGGGTGATATTATGGGTAACTTAAACTCTAAGCGTGGACGTATCGAATCTATGGAAGATCGTGGTTTAGCGAAAGTAATTAAAGCTAAAGTACCTTTGGCAAATATGTTCGGTTACGCAACAGATCTTCGCTCAATGAGTCAAGGACGTGCTGCTTACAGTATGGAATTTTTCGCTTATGAAAAGGTTCCACAAGCCGCTGCTGACTTGGTTATCAAAGAACGAACAGGGGCTTAAATTTCGCACTTTACAAAGCTAGACATTTTCGTTAAAGTCATGTCGCTTTTTCCCAGCAATTTTTCGGCAACCCGTTAAATTCATCAATTCATTTATTATCATAATTTTATTTATTTATGGCAGACAACCAGTTCCAACGAACGAAGCCACACGTCAATGTCGGCACAATCGGTCACGTAGACCACGGTAAGACCACACTTACAGCTTCAATCTGTGCTGTGAGCTTTGCTCAAGGTCTGACCAAAGTAGCACCTAAGGGATATAACGATATCGCTAAGGGTGGTACAGTTCGCGATGCTTCTAAGATCGTAACTATTGCAACTGCGCACGTAGAATACGAGTCTGCTGCACGTCACTACGCACACGTAGACTGTCCAGGTCACGCGGATTATGTAAAGAACATGATCACTGGTGCTGCTCAAATGGACGGAGCTATCTTGGTAGTATCTGCCGCTGATGGTCCTATGCCACAAACTCGCGAGCACATCTTGCTTGCTAGTCAGGTAGGTGTAAAAAACATTGTAGTATTCTTGAACAAGGTAGACTTGGTAGATGATCCTGAACTTTTGGATTTGATCGAAGTTGAAATTCGCGATTTGCTAAGTAAATACAAGTACCCTGGTGACCAAATTCCAGTAATTCGTGGTTCAGCAATCAAGGCTCTTCAGAACCCTGGTGATGCTGAATCAGCTAAGTGTATTCTTGATCTTTTAGCTGCTTTGGATAGCTATATCCCAGAACCAGTTCGCACTTTGGACAAGCCATTCTTGATGTCTGTTGAGGATGTGTTCTCTATCAAGGGTCGTGGAACTGTGGCTACTGGTAGAATTGAGCAAGGTGTAGTGAAGGTAAATGAGGAAGTAGAAATTGTAGGTCTTCGTGATACTCAAAAGACTGTAGTTACTGGTG
>CAZXKW010000142.1:0-2624 GCA_964641565.1 uncultured Candidatus Peribacteria bacterium | reverse complement strand
AGGGATCTCCCCACTCCCCCTTTCCCATACCCGAAGGCGTGGCTTGAGCAAATATGATGCCATGACCGAAAGATATTTGCCAAAGCTCAAGTCATGCACATGAATCAAAGCAAAAGCAGCCGTGATCGCAGCAATGACCACACTTACCACAATATTCACAGGTGACTGCAAAGAGAGGTAAATACCATAAGCAAGCCCTCCACCTACGATTGCCACTATTAATTGCACCATGGTCAGTGGACCAATAATGGTATCTGCTCTTTGTACATTTTGCGGTACTTTGAACTGAGCCATGGAAAGAAGTTAGGGGAATACTTACTAGTTCATTTGATTATATCACAAATTGGGGCTTTTAGCCTAGTACTTTGATCAATTCAGAAGTCAGAATGCAGAATTCAGAATTTTTAGTGAAAGGATGAGGAAAATTTCATTTTTAAGGGGGTAGGATGGCGGTAGTAAATTAGCTTATGAAAGAAAATATTGTCGCAGTTAAGTCTATGCTATTCGCTATTGAAATAATGGCTCTTTGTAAACGATTGAAAGCAAAGAAAGAGTATGAATTAGCTAGTCAGATACTTCGTGCTGGGACTAGCATTGGTGCCAACATAGCGGAAAGCGTGGATGCTCAAAGTGCAAAAGACTTTTTAAATAAGATTAGTATTGCCCTAAAAGAAGCACGAGAAACGAAATACTGGTTTGATTTATTAGTAAAAAGCGAAACCTACACCATTTCTGAATTAAAATGCACTCGACTATTAGAAGAAATCATCTCAATTTTAACCAAAATCAAAAAGACCCTAAAAACCAATTACAACTTGTAACTAATCTTTCCCATTCTGCATTCTGAACTCTGAATTCTGAATTTAACTAAAGAGAGCAATAATACGATGCAGAGCCTCAGATATCGCCCACCAACCATCTAGCACCAATTGCCAAAGGAATTGAAGAATTGATGCTAGGATGCCCATAGTAATGTTGGTTAACTAGTCTTTAAGCACTTGCTGGAGCTGGCGGAGGAGTGTCATCATCTGACCCCGAGCGTCGCCCCTGATTACCTGCTGCCGCTGCGGCTTGAATTCTGGCTGTTGCTTTTGTATTCAAGGTGGTACGGAATTCTTCTACGGCTCTTTGGACAGCAGCTCGTTGAGCATCATTATCAAATTTGGTAGTTGGTAGACCTTGAAGCATAATGCCTAATTGTTGATTAATAGTATTAACTTGTGCTTCTGTCGTAATACTACCCACCAAACCATTTAGATATTGATTCAGCTTATCGATATTAAACTGTGCAGCCTGACGTTCTTGGTCAGAACCTTTCGAATTACCAATTAATGCAGCATTGCGGATATAACCCAACATGGCTTCACGGACCATTTTAGTATCTCCGCGGAACTTACCTGACTCCGTCAAACCACTTGCCATAGCCATCGCACTTGCGTCGATTCCTTGGATAATTGTGCCAATATTACCATCATCACCTGACAATTTGATTTCACCAAAAGCAGCAATTTGTGCTTGGGCAACTCGATTCAAAGCTTCTCGCCCTGCAGCTACTTCACTCAAATAACGTGTTTGTCCATCATGAGTAACTTTCCCAAGAGCTCCCAACATACTAACAATTCTATCAGCTTCTTCACGTGCTGCAGTCCCTGTTTTAATATCTTCAAATTTACTTTCACTCATTTTCAAAATTCCCATATCTTTAGCTGCCTGATAAACACGTTGAAGATGGTTCAACTCACCATTACCACGACCATCATCCCACTCTCCAAGCACAATACCCGGAACTTCAACACCATCTTTTGCTAAGGCTTTAGAGATTTGACGACGATCATTGTCAGTAATTTGGACATTAACTCCCTTCTCTCCACCATTGGCTACATCATTACCACGACGCATGCGTATCCAGGCTTGAAGACCATCACCACCGGCATTGTCGAGCCGCCCCTCAAAACCAGCAGTAATAATACCTAATGCATAGCTTTTATCTCCACGTTCGAGGGCTTTATTAAGTTCTGCAAGAATATTCTCTTTATTTTTGGTGCGAGCAGCGAATGATTTTCCTGAAGAAAATCGATTACCGGACTCTTGAGTGGTCATATTATCTAAATCGCGAAGAACTTTTTCGGCATTATTATGACGCTCTTCTTCCCCACCAGAAGTATTTCTTTTAAACTCTGATTCTAATATCTGTTGACGAATACTTTTGCCATCGAAAACCTGATCAAGATCCCCACCACTTTGAGCGTACGCGGTAATCAAACCGCGAAAACTACGAAGATCATTCCGCCCCAAAGCCTCCTGAGCTTTTTGTAGAATTGTGTGCGGATTGAAACGAAGCTTAGCATCATTGGTAATCTCATTGATAATTTTCACTTCATTAGCAGCAACTTTCGCTTGGAAACGATCTACCATATCACGCCCAGTAAATGGCGTATAACGAGCAATCTTTTCACCACTCATTGTACCGAAACGCTCTTTTCTCTCAGCTGCACTTTGTTTCAGGTCGCCAAGTACCGCTTTAGCACCTGTAGCATAGTTCGCAGGTGAAGCAATAATAGTTCCCACTCCGCGAATACCCTTTTGGTACCAACGATCCCCCTTAGTGTCTTGTAAACGATTAC
>CAZXKW010000141.1:0-2628 GCA_964641565.1 uncultured Candidatus Peribacteria bacterium | reverse complement strand
AATTCTAGCTGCGTTAAACTTATGTCATCATTTATGAATGTAGCTCAATTTTTTTCTTTAGCATACTGGTTTGAACTCAATCCTGTAGCTGATTTTGTTTATTTGCGTTTGCTAACTGGGGTGGTTATTGGTCTGTTTGTAGCTGGTATAGTGATCCAGTTGATTGCTCGCTTTGGCAAGATGAATGCAGTGGTTCGTAAGTTTTTACGTCGTCTTCCAGGTCCTATGTATCTCACAAGTATTATTGCTGCTTTTTTCCTTTTTGCTCGTAGTCAACGTGCTGCTTACTTGGGAATGCGTTTCTTTCTTTTGATTACGTTTGGCTTGTTTATTGTGTGGTTGGTAGTAGCTATTGTGAAGTTTATTCGCAACTACCGTCGAGAAGTGAATGCTGCTGAGAAGCGCAAGGAAAACAAAAAAGCTAAGCGTCGCTTACAACGCTAATTACTTGAGGTAGTCATTTACTGCCAGTTTGACTACATTGCCATCAGCATTACTTCCTAGTTCTTTCATCACTATACCCATTGCTCTGCCAAAGTCTTTTTTCTCACTAAGTCCCTGTGCTTGGAGGAGAGAAGAGACTTTTTCTTTTACTAGCTCAGCGCTCATTTGAGCAGGTAGATACTGCTCGATTAGCTTGATTTCGAAATCTTCTTTTTGAGCTAGGTCAGTTCTATTTGCGTCTTTGTATTGAGTTGAAGAATCTTGTCGTTTCTTTAGTTCTTTGCGCAAAATAGTAATCACAGCCTCATCATTGAGTTCAGTATTACTGTCGACTTCGATTTGTTTGATCGCTGCACTGAGCATGCGGAGAGCGGTAACTTTATCGCCTTCACCTGCTTTCATAGCAGTTTTGATGTCCTGGCCAAGTCTTGAAGAAAGTTCTGACATAAAGGGGGATATTTAAGCATGTTTACACTACACATATTCCTTTAATTTTCCTAGGTGAGTAGAAAGGGCATAATTCATTATCTCTGAATCTGTCTAGAGTGTAAAAAGAAATGTTACAAGCCAAAAAATAGCGTTTGACAGTGATTTTTTTTATAACTATAGTGACATCCGAGATCGTTAATGCACCCACTTATGAATGGTACCCCCTCCACTTACACCTCATGGCAAAAATTGGCACTCAATGATGTCATCGAGGAAATGTTTATGGTGCTCACTGATAAAGAGCGAGAGGTGCTAATTCGTCGTTATAGTTTGCATAATCAACCTAAAGAAACACTGGAAAAAATTGGTGCGGATTTTTCAGTTACTCGCGAACGTGTTCGTCAAATTGAAAATGCAGCTCTCAAAAAACTTCGTCGTACTTTGAGCAATACCAAGCTCAAAGATGTGACACGAGCAGCTGATGTTATTTTACGTGAAAATGACGGACTTTTATTGGAATCAAAATTGATTCAGAAAATTATTCAAACCGTGACTGATATTTCTATTGATAGCAATATCGTGAAACTCGCTTTAGGTATTGAAGAGGATATTATCAAGGTGAAGAAAAATAGTTTATTTAAGCCAGCATGGCGCATTGACCAAGTGCAAGAACGTATTGTTCGTGATGTGATTGATTCAGCTGAAGAAGTATTGAAAAAATCTCAAGATGCTTTGCATGGCAATGAGCTAGTTGAGAAAGTAATGAAACGTCATGCGCTCAAAGCCACCCCTAAATTTGTCATTGCTTGTTTGGAAGTGAGCAAGCTCTTTAAACGTGTTGAAGATGGCTGGGGTTTAATGGAATGGAGACATATTAATCCTAAGAGTATTCGTGATAAAGCTTATATTGTGCTCAAGCGTGCTGAGAAGCCACTTCATTTTATGGAGATTGCTAATCGTATCATTGAAGCTGAATTTGATCACAAGGTAGTGACTGTACAAGCTGTTCACAATGAGCTCATTCGTGGTGATAACTTTGTGTTGGTTGGTCGTGGTCTCTATGCACTCAAAGAATGGGGATATGTAGAAGGAACTGTAAGTGATGTGATTGAACGTATTTTAAAGAAGGCTCAGAAACCTCTTGAAAAGTCTGAAATCGTCAAGCGCGTACTTGCTGTCCGCCAGGTAAAGATTGGCACTATCGCCCTCAATCTCCAAAAGAATCCACGCTTCGTACGTGTTGGTCGTGCGGTGTATGAATATCGTGGGTAATTGGGATACTCAAATAAAAAGCCGGTTAATTTTTAATCAGGCTTTTTATTTTTGAGTAACAATCAATGTTCTAAATGGGCTACAAAGTCGGCTTCGAAAAGGATATTTACGCCTAATTCTTGTGCCTTTTTTAGCTTGCTACCAGCATCTTCACCACAAATGAGGTAATTGGTTTTGCTACTAACACTGCTTTGCACTAAGCCACCATTTTGCAGGATGAGTTCTTTTGCTTGATCTCTACTGTATTGGGTTAATGTACCAGTAATCACAAAACTTTTGCCCGTAAAAAATGTTTCGTTTTTTTTAGCATATAGATCTAATGCTTTAATGCGAATGCCACAATGTTGTAACTTCTCTAATAAATGTTGATTTTCCTCTCCTTGAAACCAAGTGGCAATACCTTTGCTTAATTCTTCACCAAAGCCGTGAATATTAAGAAAATCTGCTTCAGTGACTGTGCTAAGGAATAATAACAATGGATGT
>CAZXKW010000140.1:0-2629 GCA_964641565.1 uncultured Candidatus Peribacteria bacterium | reverse complement strand
ATGATCATCAGACCAAATCTGAAGACCTAAAGCCAAATGCGCAGTAGTAGAACCTATTGCACTAGTGTTAATACCAAAAATTGTACCTATTGCTGTTAAGCCAAGACCAAATACAGCAACATTGCCACGTTCTTTTTGAGTAAGAGTAATCCAAGCCTTAGCTGTGTATCTACTCTTAATTGTTTTAGCAATTTCTGCAGGGCTACTCCGCAATGTACTAACACCAAAAATATACTCAAAAGGTTTGCCATCAGCTTTGACACATAAAGTTCTTAGTTCATCGATTGGCTCACCCAATTGAGCTAGTGCTTCTAGGAAACCCATCTTATCACCATCATCAATAACGATCTGATCACTACTATCTCCCTGAGGGCGTCCTATACCACCTTCATTGTCAGGATCAGTCTCATCAGCAAGCTCAAGTGTATGTCCTTTGATCTGCCAGGCAACTTCAATAATTACTGCAAATGGTTTATTGAGGGCAATGCGTAGTGCTCTACCAGCAAATTGCACTATTCTTGCTGGACTAGCTAGAGCTCGTGCATTAATTGCAATGTTAACTTCTGGAAAATCCCATCCTTCGCTTAACTTATCAACGGTTACGATCATGTCTAGTTTTCCTGCACGCATGAAGCTTTCTAGCTGTAGCTTTTTCTCGCGTTGGCGCTTACGAGTAAGTGCGTCAGGATCTTTGCTAGTATATACTTCAGCTCGATATCCTTTTGCGCGAGCCATATCCAAGAACTTATTGGCTTCAGCAATGCTGCTACAACTCACAACCGCTCTAGGGACTTGTCCTTCGGCTTTCATTAGTCCATACACACCATCAAATGAGTTTAAAAGTTTTTCGTATACGCCGTTACGACTCAACACTTTCACCTCAGTTTCAGTAGTAATTCTACCATTGGAAAAATCAGTGTCAGTGCGAATTTCACCAGCAACTTGTTCCAAACGAAATTTACACAAGACACCAGCTTTGATCATATCTACCACTCCATTGTGAGCAATTTCCTGACCAAAATGGTCTGTTACATCTTTCGCAGCAAGTTTTGGTGTCGCAGTAAAACCCAATGTAAGAGCATGTGATTTTACATCACTTTTAAGTAAAGCAATAACACGTTCTTGATCAGCTATTTCCGCAAGATCTTCATTTCCTCCATCACCTTCAACTGGTGAAAGTAATCGGCCTAAAGCTTCGCGAGTTCTATCGCCCAAAGATCGATGAGCCTCATCACAGATTCTCAGCTTAGCTTTTTTAAAAAATTCTTGGTAAGGTCCAGCTTTTCTAGAATGAGAAATATGACTTTGATAAGTAGATACAAGCACCTTTTGCCCTAACATCTGTTGTCCTCCACCAAATACACCGATATCATCAGCTGTAAAACCAATACTACGTAATGCTCTGTGCGTTTGATCTATCAGATCGATACGTGGAACAAAGATTACTGTTGGTTCATCAAGTAATTTGGCAATAATACAGAAAAGAATTGTTTTCCCGGCACCAGTGGCTTGCGTAAAAAAGCCAATCATATCTTTATTACTTGGATCTTCAAGAAATCGCACGAGTTTTTCTAACCCTCCTAATTGATTCACCCGCAAAGAAGAAATCTCCCCCATGGTAAACTCACTGATACCAATATCTCTAAGTAACAACCTTAGCTTTGTAGCAAGTTGCTTCTTAATATCATGCTGATCATCCAAATGATCGTCGAGATTATTCATTGCCAATTGATCAGCCATAAGCAATCAAACAGATAGTTATCGAAAAAAGATAATAACACAGCTATTCATTTCTGTATAGAATCTACTTCATCCTCTTTCTCATGTATGACAAGCATAGCTTATCAAGCTAAATACAACCACGGCTGAACTTAATTATTCTTCGAATCCGTAGTAGTCAGCAACTACAAAAATATCCTTATTTTTTAAGATAAGGATGAGGATAAGACGAATCCTGTTGGATTCGTTGGCTCACCTTATTGGTTAGCTTGCCAACTTGGAAATACACCTCAGGACATACTGAGTACGTCGTAAAAATGATCCAGCTATCTAACTAAATGAGGTGATGCTATAATTAAAAGAATAATAATTTCCAATGGGAGTAAGGTTGCCCGACAATCCACCAGAGCATACAACAGGCACAGAAAGCCCATCGAGAAGACGATTTCTACATGCGATATTTGCTGGCGCAGCATTAGTCTCAGACAGTGGTATCCGAAGGCATATTGGAACACTAACTGAAGAGAAAGAAGCAAAAAGAGAGCGATTACCATTAGTCCCTGGCAAATCTTTGATTGAGCAATTAAGGGCTAGAGACATTTTTCCCGTAGCTCGTGAATGGTCTATTGCTGCTAGCGCTGAATCATTCGTAGATATTGGCCAGGCATTCTTAACGATACCCGCTGCTAGTGACCTAAGAAAACAAGAAGTAATTAAAATACTTTGCCCAGCTTCGGGATATCTTATTTCACCGTTAGAAATTGCTTTTACAATCGCTCAGGAAGCTCCGGATGTGAAGTGCTTTGAATATACTATGACTGAGATTGGATCCATATATTCTGGAAGTATTGATGAACATATTGGAATGCTAGTAGAGCTCGTCACATACTTTTCGGATCTTCATATCACA
>CAZXKW010000139.1:0-2652 GCA_964641565.1 uncultured Candidatus Peribacteria bacterium | reverse complement strand
ATCCCTCGATTGGAACAATATGCCAACGAAACGCTCAGTCACCTCTCGGACAATACAATGAGTATCAAGCTTAGCCTTACTCGACCAAGCAAAACTGATCGTGATACTCAAATTGAGACGCTAGACATCCTCATTGGCGATAGCGTTGGCACTAGAGCATATGAGCTCTTTAGTGGAGGTGAAGCATTCCGCATTGATATTGCTCTTCGGATTGCCCTGACCAAACTCCTCACGGAACACACCAATGGCAGTGTCGACTTCTTAGTCATCGATGAAGGGTTCGGCTCTCAAGATGATAGTGGGAATGACCTAATCACACACATCATTCATCAGCTCCAACAATACTTCCACCTAATTCTGATCATCACCCATGTTGACCAATTAAAAGAGACCTTTCCAGATCGTTTAGTAATCAAGAAAGGCCCCCATGGATCAGAAGTATTCTACGACGAAGACTAAGGCAATACCTGCCAAGTAGAAGCACCCGTAGCCCCAAATACATCTGGGAAAAATTGTTGTGATGCTCTCGCTGGTCTCACCTTATAGCTACCCGGTAGCGTAGTATGAGCTAAATATGAGAATTGATATACACCCTTAGGTAAATAGCTAGCAAAAACAGCGACACGGTCAGCACGAATTTCTTGGCTACTCCAATACCAAGAGTAAAATGAAGGATAATAATCATTTTCCATACTATCGCTCTCATCTTTAGTATTAGTCCTGCGCCATTCATCCAACAAACGATTCTGCTCGGGAGAGACTTGATTCAAATCCACATTGTAAGCCTGTAAGCCTGCTGGTAAGTAATCTTCTACTACTACATGGTAACGATTTTCAGGGACCACAACAGTGAGAGTAACTTTAATATCTTCACCTACTTTAGCAGAAGTAATAGACGTTCGATTCTCATTATCACTCAGTTTATTGTACTCACGATATACGCCCAGACCTTGCGTAACCGGACTAGCTTCTATACCAGCAACTTGATACGTAAGTAGCCCTTCATAGAACAGAGCACCAGTACCCGTGTGATCAAAAGTCAAAGCATTGATACCACCATTTCCCTGGAAATCAGTCAGTGGAACCGTGATCTGACTTTCTATACCTGATGCAGTGATCTTAGTTTCAGTAGGAATATTCTTCTCATTAAGAGCAAGCACCCAATTTACATTCTTGTTCATTCCTTTGAACTGTAAGAATTCAGCACTAATTTTTAACCAATCAATTAGCTCTGCTTGAGAACGGAACCCTTGTTCAGTACGACTTCGCAGAATATAACGAATGAGATTAGCTTCTACTCTCTCATCTCCATTGAGATAGAGATACATACGCAAGATTGCCTCATTGGTTCGGATAGGACTAGCCAAGGTCCAAGGATTGTAACTATCTTCCTCAAAATGAGCTTGGGTTGCTGTAGTTAGCAACTTGTTCTCAATTGCTTGCTTCAGCTTATTAGCTATGTCATCACGTTTTTGTGCATGCGCAGCCATTGCTAATTGAGCCTGTCCCCAGAGAGAAAGCTTATCTTGATGTTCTTCAAGATGTTGTAGTGAAAGGCCACGTTCAGCATCAGTTCCCATCACATTGGCAATATAAGCAAGTGTATCAGCGTCAGATCGCAATCGTAATTCTGCATCTTCTCGACGACTACCAGCATAAGCATTGACATCCTCAGCTAAGACCAATTCAGTATTAGCATAGTAGTTACTCAAATAATCCCGAAGACGATTTTCGACCCATTCATCAACAGTATAATTTGCTTTTAGAATAGTGAAGGCCTCTAAAATCTGCGCAGATAGATATGGATCGCTTTCAATATCTCTTGGATAGTATGAGAATCCACCATCTCCACGTTGATAGTTATAAATACTTTGAATTCTGCTTGGGACTGCTTTTGTCCACTGATTATCTGCCTTTTGATCAGAACGTAATGCTACTTGTTTATATAATCCACCAATAGTAGCTACGGTAAGATCACTATATAAACTATGATAATAATCCTCCGTATACTGAGGCAGTAAATCTTTACTAATATCTAACAGTGATGAAGCTATATTTACCTTTAAGTTCCCCTCTTCTTGAATAGTTCCCAGAGGAAGCACAATCTCTTCCAATGTCTTACCACGAACAACATTGCCAAATGATACGGTTTGGCGAGTCCAATAAGGATAAACTGGGATAGTTTTCTCTACAATATCTTCGTATTGGTCATTTTTGAAAGTATAAGTAAAGATTACTTGCTTAGACTGATTTGGTACTTCCACTGTCCATGAAGCTGTATTTTTATTGCTAGCACCGATAGAGATGGCCTGTTCTTGATTATTACTGGTAAGATTACTGCCTTTGACAGTTAAACTGATCTTACCTACAACGCCATTGTCCGTAAGATTCTGAACAATCGCACCTACTTGGAGATGGTCACCTTCTACCAAAAACTGTGGGATCATTGGCTCTACAAAAACATCTTTACGAGCCACTACATGGATCTTCTCACTACCCACATAGGTGTCAGCGGTAGCCCCGACCATCCATAGCTGCCAAGAAGTGATGTTGTCAGGCAAATTGAACTGTACCTTGGCACGACCATTGGTATCAGTAACAATATGAGCATTGAAGTAGGCAGTATCTTTAAAATTGCTACGCTTATTCAAA
>CAZXKW010000138.1:326-2677 GCA_964641565.1 uncultured Candidatus Peribacteria bacterium | reverse complement strand
GAGTAATAAAAACGAGCTCTTGCTCAAAGTCATGTTTCATTTTGTGAGCCACACGCTTCAGTACTGCATTACAGATATAAATCACCCCCACTTTTTGACCCACTTCATCAATACCAAAATCAAGAGACACAACATCAGTGACCTTATCAATTCCCCTGTACTGTTTATTAACAGTCCGAATCTTTTTCTCACCTACTATATAGACATCTAAAGTAGCCTCAGGTGTTTTCGGAGACTCATACAAACAAACCTCATGCCACAAAGTACGAAGTACTTGAGCGACATGAGGCTTGACCTGACTACGAGCAATAAAGTGTAATTGAGCGTTCACAATTATTCACTTAATTCAGCATTTTGCTTAGAAACACGATACTGAGCGCGAATTTTTTGTTGGCGCTTGGAAAGTTTCTTGGCATGATTTTTGCGCGCACGGACACGAGTGAGGACACCATCGGCCATCACCTTACGGCGAAATCTACCCAACATCTTTTCTACAGATTCATTATTTTGACGAAGAACATAAGTCATACAGCACCTCCTTTCAAAAGTTAAAGCTCCAACACATTACATGAAACAAGGAAAAAATGAAATTCACTACTTCGAATTGAGAATTGCGAATGGCGAATTGCGAATTTCTTGCCTCAGGCATCAAGCTTCTCGCCTCCAGCTTTCAACTTTTGCCAATTACCCCCTTCGGAGCAATTTTCAATTTTCTCTCATTCATCCAAAATAGAAAGTATGTTATGTTTGCTTACGGAGATTACCCAAAAGACTATGGCTTTTGTTCATCTACACGCACATAGCTTTTATAGCTTACTGGACGCCCTCAGCTCACCGTATGCTTTGATCAACAAAGTCAAAGAACATGGTATGCCAGGCATTGCTTTGACCGATAGCGGAGTAATGTATGGATCAGTTGATTTTTATCAAGCTGCCAATGGTTATAAATTGAAACCAATTATTGGTGCTGAACTTTTTCTTTCTCCACGATCACGATTTGACCGTGATGCCAATGCTCCCAAGCCACAGCAAATTGTGTTGATTGCCTACAATAATATTGGCTACCAAAATTTAATGGTACTGGTAACCAAAGGCCAACTTGAGGGAATGCATGAGAAACCGATGATTGATTGGGAAATTTTAACTGAATTTCACGAGGGGCTATTGGCTTTAAGTGGAGACTATACTGGCGAACTAGGCCACACATTGCTTACAAAAGGCCTCACTGCTGGCATTGCTGTTGCTCAAAAATATCAAGCATTATTTGGACCAGATAATTATTTTATTGAAATTGAACGTCATGGCTTAGAAGAAGAAGAGGCCCTTAGCCCTTTGCTCATTCAATGCAGCAAAGCAACCAACATCCCTTTAGTAGCAACCAATAACTGCCATTACGCCAGCAGTAGTGACCGTGACGCCCACGATGCCTTGATTTGTGTCAAAAATCAAAAATTGATCAGCGATCAAAATCGGCCGATGCTCCGTGGTGACTATTCAGTCCTCAGTGAAGAAAAAATGCGTGAAATTTTCGCTGACATTCCTGAAGCGTGTGATATTACCGTCACAATTGCTGAACGTTGCGATATTAAAATTGCCTTGGGCAAAAACTTGTTACCACCATTTCAATGCCCTCCAGGATTATCAGTACCGGAATACCTATTACAACTGTGTACAGAGGGCGCAGAAAAACGCTATGGCAAACCACTAAAGCAATCAATCGTCGACCGTATTAATTACGAGTTGGGTATTATTAATAAGACAGGATTTCCTAGTTACTTTTTAATTGTTTGGGATTTTATTCATTGGGCCAAAAACAATGGTGTCCCCGTTGGCCCAGGTCGTGGATCAGCAGCAGGAGCTATGGTGACCTATACATTAGGAATCACTGATATTGACCCTCTGGAACATGATTTGGTATTCGAACGCTTCCTCAATCCAGAACGTGTATCCCCTCCCGATATCGATATTGATTTTGCCGATGACAGTCGTGAAAAGGTCATTAACTATGTAGTAGAAAAATATGGTCGTGAAAGCGTGGCTCAGATCATCACCTTTGGAACAATGGGTGCCAAAGCAGCTATTCGTGATGTCGGCCGGGTATTGGGTTTTGGTTATAAAGATGTAGATAGTCTGGCTAAGCTAATTCCTCTAAAACCTGGGACCAAACTTAAAGATGCCTTAGAGCAGGAACCAATGCTTAAGGAAACACTAGAAAAAAATCCTGCCCATCAACAAATCTGGGCCCTTGCCTGCAAACTCGAAGGTGTGGTTCGTCACGCATCTACCCATGCATCTGCTGTGGTGATTGCCGGTGAACCATTGGTACAACACACTCCTTTGCAGAAGAATAC
>CAZXKW010000138.1:0-316 GCA_964641565.1 uncultured Candidatus Peribacteria bacterium | reverse complement strand
CAAAGATGAAGGTATAGTAACCCAATATGCTATGAAACCTCTTGAGGCTTTGGGCTTACTCAAAATGGACTTCTTGGGTTTAAGAAACTTAACCGTATTAGCTGATACAGCAGCTTTGATTCAAAAAAACTATCAAATTGACTTAGATTGGCAACACCTAGATATCACGGACGCTGACAGCTATGACCTTTTGAGTACAGGCAAAACGACAGGGGTATTCCAATTAGAGTCTGAAGGAATGAAGCATTATCTCAAAGAGCTTAAACCGAGTAATTTTGAAGATATTATCGCTATGATATCTCTCTATCGTCCTGGT
>CAZXKW010000137.1:2299-2719 GCA_964641565.1 uncultured Candidatus Peribacteria bacterium | reverse complement strand
TAGTATGGGAATTGGTCAACAACTCCGTGGATGAGGCTATGGGAGGATATTGTGATCAGATTGATGTCATTATTCATCCTGATGGTAGTTTGACCGTGCTTGATAATGGTCGTGGTATTCCAACTGACATTCATAAGAAAACTGGTCGCCCAGCTTTGGAAACTGTGCTTTGTACCTTGCATGCCGGTGGTAAATTTGAAAATCAAGCTTATAAAGTCTCTGGAGGTCTTCATGGTGTGGGTGCAGCCTGTGTGAATGCTCTTTCAACTAAATTAGTTGCTCGTGTGTTCCGTAATGGTAAGACATATCGCCAAGAATACGCGATTGGTGTCCCAACAATGGACATGACGGTTGATGGTCCATCGGAGTTTCCTGAGCAGCATGGTACTGAAATTACTTTCTGGCCAGATGGTAGTGTGA
>CAZXKW010000137.1:0-2289 GCA_964641565.1 uncultured Candidatus Peribacteria bacterium | reverse complement strand
CAAGTGACAGACTTCGATTTTGATAAGATTGCGCTTCGTCTGAAACAACAAGCTTACCTTACTCGTAGTTTGACCATTACTTTGGACGATCGCCGTAAGGGTGAGAAGAGAAAGTATTTCTTTGAAAATGGTATCAAGTCTTATGTAAGCCAATTAGTGATTGGCCGTAAGCCACTTTTTGATGAGATTTTTTATTTCGAAAAAGATCTCAATGATATCGTGGTAGAAGTGTCACTTTGCTATACCGAGGCTTTCCAAGACAATGTCTTTACCTTTGCAAATAATATTTATACTGCTGAAGGTGGTATGCATATGGTTGGTTTCCGTACTGCTCTTACTCGCGTGATCAATGCTTTTGCTCGCAAACAAGAATTGTTGAAAGATAAAGATGAGAATTTAACTGGTGATGATGTCCGTGAAGGTTTGGTGGCCATCGTCTCAGTGAAATTAGGCCAGCCACAATTCGAAGGGCAGACTAAGAATAAACTTTCGAATGTCGAAGTTCGTACAGCCGTCGAGGCATTGTTTGCTGACAAATTTAATGAATTCTTAGAAGAAAATCCTGGCTCAGCTCGCTCAATTGTTGGCAAGTCATGTTTAGCTGCTCGTGCTCGCTTGGCAGCTCGTGCTGCTCGTGATGCAGTCGTGCGCAAGGGAGCTTTAGAAGGAATGACGCTTCCTGGTAAATTAGCTGACTGTTCTACCAAGGATCGGGCTCGTAGTGAAATCTACTTAGTAGAGGGAGATTCTGCAGGTGGATCAGCTAAGCAAGGTCGTGATCGTGAATTCCAAGCTATTTTGCCTTTGAAGGGTAAGATTTTGAATGTAGAACGTGCTCGTCTCGATAAGATGTTGGCGTTTACTGAAATCAAAGCTTTGGTGATTGCGATGGGTTGTGGCATTGGTGAAACTATGGATATTAGCAAGCTGCGTTATCAACGCATTATTATCATGACAGATGCCGACGTTGATGGAGCGCACATTCGCACATTGCTACTTACTTTCTTCTACCGTTATTATCCTCAATTAATTACTGGCGGGCATATCTTTATTGCTCAACCACCACTATTTAAGTTGGCCAAAGGAAAGAAAGTTTGGTATGTCCAAACTGAAGAAGAGAAAGAGGCAATTCGTATATCTGAAAATATCGACTCTGCTAATACGCAACGCTATAAGGGTCTTGGTGAAATGAACCCTGAACAACTTTGGGAAACCACTATGGATCCAATGCGCCGTACTTTGCTCCAAGTGCATAGTGAAGATGCTGAACGTGCAAATTCAGTATTCGAAACCCTCATGGGTGAAGAAGTACTCCCCCGTAAAAAGTTTATTCAGATGAATGCGGAGTTTGCGAAAGACATCGACATTTAGTTGAGAGTTGAAAGTGGAAAGTTGAGAGTTACTCTGGCAGGGGTGTCATCCTAAGTTTCGCATCAGCGAAAAGAAGGACCCTGCCGACACTTTATTTGGCTGCCATTAATTCATCCTGAACGAAACGTAGTGGAGCTGAAGGATCCGGCCTACTTATAGCTTTTTAGAAGCCTAGTTTTTCTCTAAGATAATTAGCTACTTGATCAAGTGCAATGCGTTCTTGTGTCATGCTGTCTCTTTCACGAATAGTTACCTTCTTGTCGTTTTCAGTTTCGAAGTCGATGGTAATGCAGTAAGGAGTGCCGATTTCATCTTGGCGACGATAGCGTTTTCCGATTGATTGAGTTTCATCGTATTCGATACGATAATTCTGTCGTAGTTCTTTTGCTAAAGGTTCAGAATATTTGAGGATGGGGTCTTTCTTTGATAGTGGCAAAACAGCTACTTTTATTGGACTAAGACGTGGGTTTAGTTTGAGAACAATACGTTTTTCACCATTTACCTCTTCTTCATGGTAAGCATCGCTAAGCACCATCAAGAATGTACGTTCAACACCTACTGATGATTCAATAATATGTGGTACATATCTCTCTTGAGTAATTGGGTCGATATAACTGAGATCTTTGCCTGATCCCTTGCTGTGTTGGGTGAGATCATAATCACTACGAGCATGGATACCTTCAAGTTCTTTGAATCCGAATGGGAATTTGTATTCAATGTCGTACGCTTCCTTGGCATAAAATACTAAGTTTTCATGCTTATGCCATTGTAAGTTTTCAGATTTGATGCCCAAACTAATATAAAAATCCCAACGGTATTGTTTTAGTTTTTCATATTCAGTCATAGCTTCATTGGGATGCACAAAATATTGCATTTCCATTTGTTCAAATTCACGCATACGGAAGATAAACTGTCTCG
>CAZXKW010000136.1:0-2730 GCA_964641565.1 uncultured Candidatus Peribacteria bacterium | reverse complement strand
TTTTTAGTCCAAGGACCAACGCCACAAGTGCTCTTACTTTTGTTGATCAAATGCCGTGGACTACAGACAAGTCATGGTCAGTATGGGGGCGATTTTTAGCTGCAGGCTACTGTGATCGTGAATGCTTGTGGTACAACTGGCAAAAAGTAGGTGACCAATTTCCACTACTGACAGATTTTGTCACAGATACAGTAGATTATGGCACATTTGTAATTACCACTTCCCCCACAGGGCCGAAATTCAACTATCAGCTCAATTATACAGCCAGTTATCATCCTTCAAATAGCGCAAAGAAGCTGATTAGATCAGTTCAGATCCCTCAAAGTGCCCAATTGATATTTAGTGGTGAGAGTCTCAGCACTACAATAACCGACCTTTTACACGATACCCAAAATAAAGGTTTATGGAAAACCATTGTTGATTTTGGCTCAGAGACACCCACTGGAATGCTCCTGGAAGCAATCGGTAAAATAACGTCAACATATCCTTATACTGTGATCATTGATAAAGATTGGCACAGTACTACCGTACAGCTAAGTGTTACCGATAATGATTGGGCACTCATGCAAAACAGTATAGTTGATCAGGCTAAGCTGATTATCCCAACACTTTTCCCACGCAAAGAAACATTGGTTTTACCTGATAGTTCTATTGGTTATGAGTGGGTAAAAAACAACAACTTACAATATATCTGGAGTGGTGATTCTCAAAATAAGTCAGAACTTACTATTACTGATATGCGCAATGGATCAATTGTTGCGAAATTATACGCTTCTTTTGCAAATAATGTGGTGACTTTAGCCATGCAACCCATTAATGCATCAGCAACCCAAACCTGCACATTCGAACAACCATATCAAGAATTCAGTGCATGGCATCAAGACAATCAGACTTGGTTATGGAGTGGAGTGACGCAACGTTCGCTTGGAAGTGAACGCGGAGTGATTGGGTGGCAAAGAAGCATCCCCAATTGTGTCCAGAATTAGTCACTCATTTCTTTCGACACTGGTAGGCATACATGCTATTTTACGGTCATCAAGTCGCCTTATTATGGATAATCTTGCCGCTCTTGCTGAAGCAATAAAAGTTTGCAAACTCTGTAGACTTTGTGAAGGACGAACTAATGCTGTTCCCGGCTCTGGGAATTACCAATCAGAGGTAGTATTTATTGGTGAAGGTCCAGGGAAAAATGAGGACCTTCAAGGCAAACCATTTATTGGAGCTGCAGGAAAATTTTTAGATAAAATGCTTGCGTCCATTGGTTGGACCAGAGATGATATTTTTATTACAAATGTAGTAAAGTGTCGTCCGCCAGACAATCGCGATCCATTACCCGATGAAATCAGCACTTGTTATACAAATTATTTGCAGAAACAGCTAATGATTATGAAGCCACTTTTGATTGTTACCTTGGGTAGGCATTCCATGAATATATTTTTGCCTGAAAAGAAAATTTCTGAAATGCATGGACATGCAGTGAGAACAAAAGGCCCCGATGGTAATCAGCAAGTTTTTTTCCCACTTTATCATCCTGCAGCTGCTTTATATAACGGAGGACTACAATCAACTTTAATGGCTGATTTTCAAAAAATCCCACAATTAATAGCTCAACTAAAATCTTCACATGCTTAATCTTTGGATTTTACTTTTTTCAGCAGTTTTAGGTTGGAGTACTTGGTGGTTAGTAATTAGCAAATTAGCTCCTTGTGAAATATTTGTTAGTGAAGTTTGCCAGACCGGACTTGAGTGGGGATCCTTGATTGCATTTTTTGTTTCACTTTTTATTGCTTTAGCAGCTAGCTGCGCCTTGCTCATTTTCTTTCTCAAGCGGTTTTTAAGTGGAAATGAGATTTTCTTTGCTTTCTTAGTGATCGCCCTGCGCCAAGGAATATTGATTAGTATCGCAATTTGTCTCCTTTTACTCCTAAAATCTTTGCAAGTTTTCTTCTGGTGGGATGCCTTGATTATTATTGTAGTAATGGTTTTAATTGAGTTTGCTTTTCACCGTAAAAATTTACCGCCCCAAGCATGAATCTAGATGATATTCAATCTTTGATTGATAGTACCAAGAAACAACTTGAGTCCTGCACCACTCTTGATCAAGTTGAAACTTTAGAAAAAACGACAAAACAAGAAGTTGATCGCCAATTCGACATCTTTAAAACATTTACTGCAGAGGATAAAAAAACGCATGGTCCTCGAATGCAATTGTGGCGCTCAAGTGTATACAAACTCTTTGATGAGAAAAAAATAGAATTAAAGAATAAAGAGCTTGAATTAAAAGAAAGCCAAGAAAGTATTGATGTTACAATTCCTAGTCAACCATTAGGCGGGTCACTACACCCCCTTACCCAGGTACAAAATGAGCTCATTGATACATTTCATAGTTTAGGCTTTGCTGTAATGCGCGGCCCAGAGGCGGAATTTGAATATTACAATTTTGAAGCTCTCAATATTCCAGCTACACATCCAGCTCGAGACATGCAGGATACTTTCTTTTTGAACAACTCTAATCAAGTCATGCGTACCCATACTTCTTCAGTACAAGTACGAGCAATGGAGCAATATGGAGCTCCACTCAAAATGATTGTTCCCGGCCGAGTATTTCGCAATGAAGCGCTAGATGCATCGCATGATCATACATTCTACCAATTGGAGGGAATGATGATTGATAAGGATTTAACCATTGGCAATCTCTTGGCAGTAATGAAGCTGCTCTTGAAAGAAATG
>CAZXKW010000135.1:0-2749 GCA_964641565.1 uncultured Candidatus Peribacteria bacterium | reverse complement strand
GTTTTCTTTCTAAAGCGACTTCGCCCACGAGCCAAGTAGCCGCTAGTCCGGCATGACTATGTCTAGCTAAATTGTCATGTTCAAATGTCCTCAGGCCAGCTGCTGTCCATGAAGAGCGACTGATAGCTTTAGTCAATTGCAGTTCACCCCACAAAACCACTAATCGATCTTCTGCTGAGTCTTTGGTCTTGGTTTCAGGACGTCTTCTACCCAAGCGACCTTGCTTGTGTAACTTGATAAAGCTGTCTATTAACTTGTGTGCTGCAATTTTTACTTGCCTATTTTGGATGCTATCAGCACTGCGACGGATTGTTTTATTAAAGAAATCTTCATGAGCTTTACACCAGGGGGAGGGATCTTTTTTTTGTAAATGGAGCCATGCTTCTAATCGATCTAGTACCTTAGTAACTCTTCCTTCATCAGTTTTTTGATCTCGCTCATCTTCAACTAACGTTGTGAATCTTCTCGCAATATGATCATTTTTGAGTAGTTGGCAGTATTCTTTTTGAGCAATCAGCTCAATCTCGCGTGATGCCATTTTGAGATCAGGGTAGTCTTGGCCTCTTGGTGTACCAATGTCTCCACCTCTTACTTCAGTGTCGTCATGCCGACCAGGCATATTAATCATGGTTACTTCATCAAGCGCATTTACCTCTGCTTCCAATCGTAAATGCATGCTAAAAAGCAGCCCCCCAAGCGATAGGTTGTAGCTATGCTCAGCAATAGTGTCTTGTTCGTCATGAGAAAAGCCAATAGCACTCCACCCCACTCTTTTTGTTTCACCAGTATCTAATCCAATCAATCTGAGAAACTGTAACCACCTTCTTGGATGCCATGAGACTGCTTGCTCTGCTTTTCCACCATCACCTGCGACTACGCGATCAGAGCCTTTCAACATGTTGTGGTTCTATTAAGGCAACAGCACAATATGTTGTTATTTTCTAGAATTCAAGGTGAGTAAGTATTTTTCTATTTTTGATGTTTTTAATAAGCCAAATTTTTCAGGATTATTTAGTTTCTTAGTTTTTTATTCGGTAAAAATCATTTGATCCCATTGTTCAATGGAGAATTTTACATACCCACAATTGTTGAGTGGTGGGTAGTCGACATCATTGAAGATAGCAGTGAATAAGGTTCGCAATGTATTGCCATGGGAGCTCACTAAAAGCACTTCTTTACCTGGAATAGCTTTTCTAGCAAGGATAATTTTATTGATAGCAGCTCTGACTCTGGTTAGCAGGGCGTGATCCGTCTCAACATCGTTAGCAATTGTTACTCGTGAACGTTCTTGTACAGTTTTTAGACTCCAATAACGTTTTGATCCATCAGTTTCTCTAATAAGTAATTTGTTACGTCCTTCAAATGAGCCGTAACTTCGTTCTCTTAAGCCTAGATCTTCACTGTAACCACGTATTTTGTCTTGTGGTAATTGTTTATAGATTGTTATCCCCGTATTTTTGGCTCTTAGTAAATCAGAGCTAATCATATAAATACCATCATAACTAGTGATTAAAGTATTGAGCTCAACAGCTAATGTTGTTGCTTGGTCTCTGCCATTTTGATTGAGATCATTATTAATACTGCATCCCTGCATGATGTTAGCTAGGTTGCCGTCAGTTTCTCCATGTCTGAATCCAATAATATCTACAATTGCCATGTGAAGTGTGGTTAGAAATGATGTCTCTATTGAGTGTCGTTTGTTGAGATAGTACAATATTTTGATCTTAATTTAAGGTCAAAATGAGTGTTCTTTTCAAGAGCTTGCAATTTTAAGCTTTCAATTTTACATTGACGATAGCAATGATGAAGCGTAGCTGCTTCGGAGCTCTCTAGCTAAGCATTTTGTTCTAACTAGAGCGAATAATAGACGTAAACTATTACTAAAAGTGGCCTTTTGTTAAGGCATGGAGAGTGGCACCACGAGGCCTTTAGGCCGAGTCTCATCCTAATTCTTAGTCTCAATCTTATCGTGTCGACGGGTTCTCCTCAGAGACCGCACTTTAAGCATAATGATGAGAATAAGAATGAATAATAACTCTCATTCTTAACCAATTTCCATATGTTAGATATTCATTTTATTCGTGCCAATGCTGATAAAGTAAAGGCAGCTGTAGCACATAAAAAACTCACTACCCGTGTGGATGTGGATAGTTTATTAAAGTTAGATCAATCTTTAATCAGTGAGCGCCAAGTGTATGAAGCTTTGCTGCAGCAAAAAAACGCTGTTGATACCAAGATGAAAGCAGCAAAAGATGCCGAAGAACGTACAGTTTTGATTGAAGAAGGGAAAAAAATAAAGTTACAAGCAAAGGAGTTAGAAACTAAGGTTAGTGAATTAGAAGGACAGTTGAATGAACTTTTATTACAATTACCTAATGTAACATCTGAACGTATGCCAGTTGGCAAAAGTGAGGATGAAAATGTAGTCGCGAGGAAATGGGGTGAGCCGACTCAATTTAATTTTACGCCAAAAGATCATGTGGAACTTGGTCAGCACCTCGATATTGTTGATTGTGAAACTTCAGGAGAGGTAAGTGGTTCTCGTTTCTTTTATCTTAAAGGGGCTGGTGTGCTATTACAATTTGCTTTAGTTCAATTCGTGTTTCAGACCTTAGCAAACAAAGAGGTGATCAAAGCTTGTGCTGATAAAGTTGGCAATCCTTTTTATCATACTTTTGTTCCAATGATTCCTCCAATCATGATGAAGCCTGAAGTAATGAAAAAGATGGATCGTCTTGATCCTTTGGAA
>CAZXKW010000134.1:1586-2781 GCA_964641565.1 uncultured Candidatus Peribacteria bacterium | reverse complement strand
CAGTCGATGAACAAGGCTTTGCTGAAGCGTTTAAGAAACATCAAGATTTATCACGTCAGGGAAGTGAGCAGAAATTTGCTGGAGGTTTGGCAGATCATTCTGATGAGAGCAAAATGCTCCATACTGCTACTCACCTTTTGCATCAAGCATTGAGAACAGTATTAGGTGAACATGTGGAGCAACGGGGCAGCAATATTACTAGTGAACGTCTTCGCTTTGACTTTCCTCATGACAAGCCCATGACACCTGAAGAAAAGGCAAAAGTGGAAGCAATTGTGAATGAACAAATTAAGCGAGATTTGACCGTGAGTTGGCAGGAAATGAGTGTGGATGATGCAAAAAAGAATGGCGCTATCGGTCTTTTTGAAGATCGCTACGGAGATACGGTCAAAGTTTATACTATGGGTGACTTTTCTAAAGAAATATGTGGCGGACCACATGTAGAGCATACTGGCCAATTACAAGCATTCAAGATTCTCAAAGAAGAAAGCTCAAGTAAAGGTATTCGCCGTATTAAAGCGGTGATTGGCAAAGCAGCACTGGGAGTGTAGTGCTGCGTAATTTTTAAGTACCACTGAGAACCAAATAGAAAACACTGGTCGCCAGGGTAATCTATTTGGTTTCTGTTTTTTTAGGTTCAATGTCTTTAACAGATTGTACTTGGTCAGATTGAGTTTTTGGTTTAAACCAATTTTTATACTTAGGATCAGCATTTTTTTGATAGATCAACAAGTATACTAATTCCAAGATGCCCAGAGTCTGAAGAATCAAAAGAGCGATGAACCACTCTTTTTGATCCTGTTTTGCTGCTTTCCAAAGTGCTACTCCCTTGAGAATGAGTATTGCAACAATGATAGGGAAAAAGAGGATGTTACCTAGTATATCAAATGGGTTGTACATAGTGATTGGTCTAAAGTGTATATAACTTAAAAAGTTGATTTTGCGAACTAGACTTCAATAGATTAATCTTAGTTGCTTATACAGTCTGTTGCACTTACAGCTGCGGTAGTATTGCCTGAATTATTACTGATCGCAATACCCGAAGCATCGTGACTAGAAATGACACATAATGTATTAGGGTTTGGTTGGTTATTATTGAAGCGGTTAGCAGTAATTGTGATGTTATCGCTCCTTTCACTAGGTGCATTGCCAGCTTTGAACTCAATCCAAATTCCACGATTATTGTTGACTCTAT
>CAZXKW010000134.1:725-1576 GCA_964641565.1 uncultured Candidatus Peribacteria bacterium | reverse complement strand
CGAATTTGAACATTGTTAGCATCATAAATACCCAATGCTCCATAACTACTATTAGTGATAGTATTATTTTCGAAACGCACATTGATAGCTTCGTATTGCCGTCCTCGGAGTAGCTCACTATCGGTCCAACCGCCAATACCCCATGATGGATCCCCTGCTCCACTGCGCTGACCAGTGATGGTATTGCCTGTGATCAGTACATTGGTACTACCGCCTTTTACATAACCAGCTAGGTTGCCGAAATCTGTCATTACATTGTCACGGATCTCACTATCATCTGTGTCTACGAAGTCGATTAATTCTTGCCAACAATTTTCACCAGGACATCCAGGTCTTGCTCCGGAGCGAGATAGTTCGCTGTTTTGCACAATGACATGATGAGCTTGATTTACTTTGATTACATCACCATCACGACCAGCATCATAGGATTTGATATTTTGCAAAGTAATATGATGAGCATTTTGCACATGGATGTTGTTGTCACCCATACCAAACACTTCTAAACCATCGATGACCAAGTAAGCGGCGCCATCACCAATATTGATACCCTCTTCTGGCGATCCAGTTAACTTGGCACTATATTTTGCACCCGCAGAACGAATAATAATGGGATTGCTTTCAGTTCCTTGTTTGTCGATCCATAATTGACGGGAGAGTCGATAAGTTCCAGCTGCGAGAATAATTTCATCTCCGGGCTCGGCATTACCAATAGCTTCGCGTAGTTCAGCTTCAGAGCGAACATTTACTTGATTGCTACCGCGTGGGGTATTGATAGTTGGTAGAGTAAAACTGTCATCGGTACTGGTAACGGTTGGTAATGGTGTCGGAGTTGGAGCAACCATTGCTGGGCT
>CAZXKW010000134.1:0-715 GCA_964641565.1 uncultured Candidatus Peribacteria bacterium | reverse complement strand
ACTAAACTCAGTCTAACAGCTGTTGCTACATAACTATTAAACCAGCTACTTTGGCTGATATCAGAAAATGTGCTTGAGCCACTAACTTCAATGTTGTAGACGAGAAACATGATTTTTAGTGCTTCTGCTCTAGTGACTGGTTGATTTGGCAAAAACTTTTTACCGAGGTTGCAGCTACTGTCACTCACTCCATTGACACCTTTACTGGCAAGTATGGAGACGTATTCGTGGGACCAACTATCCACTCCTACATCGCAAAATACTGGTTGATTGGTCACCATTGCCACTGGTAGTTTTCCTTTATACTGTGCAGATTTTACTACCATTTTGGCTAGTTCAGCCCGAGTAATGGATCGATTAGGATAAAAATTAGCTGTGTCAGTATTGATAATTCCCCCTTCTTCTAATTGATCAACATAATTTGCAAACCAGTCTTGATGGCGGACATCTTGAAAGTTATGGGCACTGACTGGTGAAATTGAAAAGGATATGATTGCTAGAGTTATACCAATAGTCTGTAATCGTTTGATCATTGTTTCAATGATTAATTGATATGATCTTATCCGATTAGTTTAGTTATTGAAAATGATTCTAAATTGCGAGTGAATAAATATGATTGCTCAATCCTTCGGAGCGTGCTATAAAATGCGCGTGTTTATTTTGATCGGGGATCGTCTAATGGTAGGACAACAGCCTTTGGAGCTGTGAGTTGGGG
>CAZXKW010000133.1:0-2801 GCA_964641565.1 uncultured Candidatus Peribacteria bacterium | reverse complement strand
TGACTAGGAGCCTTCACTCGAGCATTGAAACCAACCTGCATGTTGGGATAAACCGTAGTAGGATAATCAGAGCGAATACGATTGCTACCTACCCAAGATGGAGCATTACTTGCATCATAAAATGGACTCACGAGTTGATCATGAGGTCTAACTGTCGCCAAACGCAAAGGTGTAGATGAAACTCCATCAGTACCTACCTCTACGGTACTGAGATTTGTTAAGGTTACAGGGATATCATAATGGCTATCATGCACTAATGATAATGACATCGCGGGTGTATCAAAACGATAGGCATATACCGGTGGTGTCGGCTCTACAGTAATACTAACTGCTTCCTCCATTGCATACGCTGGAGAAATACTTATACTCAGCATTGCTGATGAGAGGAGCATCCGGGATAGCCTTTTCATAGAAAGTTTTAGTTTTTATTTTTACCAACATCTATAATTATGACATTTTTAATATAAATGTCTAGTGCCTATGCCAGAGTTACCTGAAGTTGAGACTGTAGTCCAAACATTGAAAGTCAAAATACTCAATCAAAAATTGATCAAACTAGTTTCGCTCAAACCAGAAACAGTTGTTTTAATGGCGCGATTCAAACCTTTTACAATCACAGCGATCGACCGCAGGGGAAAGTACATCATTATCATCGGACCTAGTAATGAGAAAGTGATTATTCATTTACGAATGACCGGACGGATCACCGAAAAACCTACACATCCTCAATTTGTTCGAGCTATGATCCATACTGACAAACATATATTACAATTTGAGGACATGCGACGATTTGGCCGTATTATTTTCACTATTAATAACAGCATTGAAAATTTACCTGGAATCAAAAATTTGGGCCCGGAACCATGGGATAGCATTTTAGATACCACCTTCACTAAACAATTAAAAAACAGCTCAAAAAATGTAAAAAGCTTTTTATTGGACCAAAGCAAAATAGCGGGCATCGGCAATATCTACGCAGATGAGTCTTGTTATCATGCTAGAATTTTACCCACCCGAAAAGCCCACAGCCTTACTACCAAAGAAGCAAAGAGATTATTATATTCCATTCGATATATACTGACCAAAGCAATTTATCTACGAGGAACTACCTTTGCCCATTTCATCGATGCTGATGGGAAAAAAGGAGGGAATTTAGAATACTTAGCAGTGTATGGTCGCAAAAAAAAGCCCTGCTTCCACTGTGGACACGAGCTTACAACTAAAAAGCTCCAGGGTAGAACTACCGTCTACTGTAACTATTGCCAGCAATAAATCTGAGCAAAATAAAAAGAAGCTTGTATAGCCGCTGATTCCTTATATATTCTACACCTACATACTTTTCTAAAAAGATATAGGAAAATTTTGCGTAGAATTTTCGGAGATCATCCGCCATAACAAAACTCCACGCGGATTCTATTACATGATCATTAAAATGTCAATGCATAAAGCCCCCCTCACCTTTCTATTTCACCTTAAACAAGCATACTTAGAATTTTACTCACTTTCTTAGGCGCTCCACAATACTTGGCAATACTTCCAACACATAATCAATATCTGCCTCAGTAGTACCCCTGCCTAAACTAAAACGAAGACTACTTTTCGCTTCTTTTGCACTCAGCCCCAAAGCCATCAAAACATGACTAGGTGATACATCAGTAGCCTTACAAGCAGATCCAGCTGAAACCATAATTCCCGCCTCATCTAAAAATAATAAAAGAGCATCACCTTCTACATCAGAAAAACCAATATTAATATTGTTGACCAAACGGCAGTCATAATCACCATGAAGCCTAGTACCAGGAATTTTCAGCAATCCAGCCATCAACCGATCTCGTAATTTTTTAAGTCTTTCTGGCTCTGTAGCTAAGTTGGCAATAACCAATTCGCAAGCTTTGGCAAAACCAACAATAGCCGGAACATTTTCAGTTCCGGGTCGCAAGCTGCGCTCTTGAGCTCCACCAAATATTTGCGGGTGCAAAACTGTCTTTCTTTTTATATACAAAGCACCAGCTCCCTTCGGTCCATAAATCTTACCACTATTAATTGTCAGTAGATCGACATGTAAAAGGGCCACTGAAATTGGCATTAAGCCAAAAGCTTGTGATGCATCAGTGTGCAGCATTGATCCATGTGCGTGGGCCAACTTTGCAATTTCTTTCAAGGGCTGAATCACACCAATCTCATTGTTAGCCAACATAACTGAAACTAAAACCGTGTCATTGGTGATTAATGACGCTAAGCGTTTTAGATCCACAATACCAGACTGATCAACAGGAAGAATGCTGATTCGCACCCCCAAACGCTCCAATTCTTGTGCAGTATTGAGAATAGCTTGATGTTCAATTGCACTAACAATGATATGTTTTTGCTTATTAGTATGAGCATTCATCACTCCAAACAGTGCAAGGTTGTCAGCCTCAGTACCACCTGTAGTAAACACAATTTCATCACTATGAGCACCAATACTCATGGCCACCCGATCTCGACAACTATCAATCACATCACGAATAGAGCGAGCTTGATGATAAAGACTGGAAGGGTTGTAAAAATTATCAGTAAAAAAAGGCTGCATTGTTCGTAGTACCTCTGGAGCAACCGGTGTGGCGCTAGCATAATCAAGAAAAATCTGGTGATGAGTCATAGATCTTACACGGCAATCAAAGCATTGATTTGAGGGATTTTCTCCTTAATCGTTTTTTCGACACCAGCATACAGAGTCACTTGAGCGCTACTACAACTGGCACAAGCACCAACCAAATGAACGGTAACAATACCATTCGTCTCATCAACTCCTAAAAGCT
>CAZXKW010000132.1:0-2874 GCA_964641565.1 uncultured Candidatus Peribacteria bacterium | reverse complement strand
GAGTTCCTCCTCCAAGAGAAATATTTCCAATTGCCAAAGGCCTTTGAATGGGTGCAATGTGAAAGGCTCGCATCGCGATCTGTCGGAGGTTAAATTGCAATTGAGGTAAGCCATTAAGCACAGCGGGATCTGTGCGATTAGTGCCAGATGTTAAGGCATCGTACATACTAAATAAGGAGTGCCAGTTACGATTATCAACCTCTGCAGGCTCTAAATTAGGAGCCATCGCACACGAATACCACTGAAGAGACTGACGATACAATGCCCCAACAGTGCGAGGATCATTAGGTGAAGGCGATGGGCAAATATGATCTGGATTAGTCTGGGCCTCTGCGGAGCTTGGCTCAAGAACAATTGCCCCCAGGCAAGCAGCCATCACCGCCCGAGATAAAGATCCCCCATTAGAACATATCATTTTCTCCAAAGCCATAATATTTTTTAAAGAGAAGGTTGCAAATTTAGCAATAAAGTGTAAATTTGTCAATACAACAAAATCATCACTTTGTCTAGATGATAGTGGAAATTTTTCTTCTTTAGAAGCTCGTGATAGTATGGCGTTGCTTTTTAATTTTAAGTTATTTTATGTTGATGCAAAGAACCTTAGTTTTAATTAAACCAGACGGTATCCAACGTGGATTAATCGGTGAAGTTATTCAACGATTCGAACGTGCTGGACTCAAGATCATTGGTATGAAAATGGTACATGTAAATGAAGAGTTTGCCCGAAAGCATTACACTGAAGACATTGAAATTCGTCGCGGCGCTAAAGTACGCAAGCTGCTAACTGACGCTATATCAACTAGTCCAGTTATTGCTATTGTATTAGAAGGTATCGAAGCAATTGAAGTAGTGCGCAAATTAGTCGGCAGCACTGAACCAAAGTCAGCCCTTCCAGGCACCATCCGCGGTGATTTCTGTCATGTTAGCTATGGCCAGGCTGATGTCACTGGCAAAATTGTTTATAATATTGTTCATGCTTCTGGCGATGCAAAAGATGCAGCTATGGAAGTACCACTATGGTTTAGTGACAGTGAATTGGTGGACTACAAAACAGTTCACGAATATCATGTGTTCTAGGGTGGAAAGCCTGTAACGTTTAGAAAGAGATTTCGTATTAATTAATGTCTTGGTCAAGTGGTCACAACTACTCAGTATCAAATTTTCACAAAATATTACGAGCAATACTTTGATCAATTGTATCGCTATGTACTATTCCGCTCAGGGCAAAACAAAGATGTTGCCTTTGACCTGACATCAGAACTTTTTCTCAAGGCTTTAGAAAAATTCGACAGCTTTGATCCCGATCGCTCTGATTTCAAGAACTGGCTCTACGGTATTGCTCGCAACCACTTAATCGACTATTACCGCACGAATAGACCCACTGTGGATATAGCTGATGTAGATCATCTACTAGTGGCACCTGACAAATTAGTGGAGACCCTCAATGTTAGTTACGATACCGCCAATGTGCTCTATGCACTCAGCAAGATTCCTGAAAGTCAAAGAGAAATCATTCAACTCAAATTCTTTGGTGAACTGACCAATCAAGAACTAGCGCAAATGTTTAACAAGACTGAAGGCAATATCCGAGTCATGCTGCATCGCGCAATTACAACGCTCAAACAAGAAATCGCTCGCACTTTTTCTCCAATACATGCCCAAACCGTCACTCGAACACATTTTCAAGGAATTATCGCACATTAAGCCATCACTATTGGCTCGTAAACGCTTGCGCTTACGCTTGTGGTTTAAGTTTCTGACGATGCGAATAGAGCACAGCCTCTGGGCGCAGTTATTACCAAAGGTAGCTACCGCTTGTGTAGCTATCTTTGTGATTGGTACTGCTAGCTGGACTACCGTGTACGCTTACCAAAGTGATCATATCACTTCCGACAATATCCTTTATCCAATCAAAGTCATTGGTGAAAATATTATATTGCAGCTAGCAAAGACCCCTGCTGATAAAGCAGAGACCTATCTTTCTTTTGCTGAAAAACGCACGCGCGAAGTAAAGTCCCAAGTAGAAATTCAAAAGACTATTGATCCAAATACCGTAGTAGCTATTGATAACAATAACAAGCAAGCACTAATTGCCGCTCAAAGCATTAGTGATTCTGAAGAGAAAAAAGTAATTGAAAAGAAAATCGTGGCTGTTTCTCAGGAACAAGTCAAAACATTGCGGCTGGTCAAAGCTGAAGCAATAAAAATTGAAGCGGAAAAAAAAGATATTCCCTTAGAAATTTTAAGTAAAGAAGATATTAGCCTTGGTAGTGGCGGCAGCACTACCAACAATCAATCAGAAAACAAACTAGAGCTTCCTCAAAGTTCCACTTCAGAACAAATAGTAGCCAACAGCCCTGAAATTAGCGTCGTGGATAAGGTCCTCAGCAATACAAAACATTTCATTGATATTCCAGTGAAAGATGATCATAAGCAGGAACTTCCTGAAACTAGTTCAGGATCCAGTATGCCTGGGACCCAACAAGAATCTGTCTCTCTATCGACTGATCAGCCTTAAGCTCAAGTACATACTTGGCAGGTAAAGTAGATACATAGCGCTCACATGTAGTACCCGTAGGGTCTAAGCAAGGATTAGCATGATTGACGATGCTGATCACTTTTTTATTTTGATCCAAAAAGAGAATATCCAGATGTATTAACGTGCTCTTCATCCAAGAAGTGCGTATTTCATCACTTGGAAACAGAAACAACATTCCCCTATCAGCAGCCAATTTTGATCTATTCATTAGCCCCTCAGTCCACTCAAGATCATTACGCGCAGTCTCTACCCAATACCAAGAGATCTCTTGGCCAGAAATCATTACAAGGTGAGAGCTTATGTAGATTACATTAAAAATGATAGACCAAACCAGG
>CAZXKW010000131.1:0-2892 GCA_964641565.1 uncultured Candidatus Peribacteria bacterium | reverse complement strand
GAACTAGCTGTTGGGTATTCATAGATAGACAGTTAAGCAGTTACTAACTGCTTAACATTACACCGATTCTAGCAACAGTGAAAGAAGTTGAGAGTCTTGCAAACCAAGAGTTACGAACCCCGAGACCAAAAATTCGTCATTGGCAATTTTTGGTCAGCCCTCAGCATTTTGAATTAAAAAAAACGGTGTATAATCGAACAGACAATCATCAATATTCTATGAAGATTCGTACAATTTTAAACATGGTAAAGAAAGCCAAATCGTTACCACTGAAATCAATCTTAAGCGTCATTGCTCCCATTGCTCAGAAACTAGTGGGTGAAGAACTTTTGGAGCAACAAATAGCATCACTGAATACAGCAAAAACTGCGCTCAAACAAACTGTCACTATTTTGAAAGTGATTATTGGTATATTAAGTGTCAGTTTATTAATTTTCATAGTTTATCTGATTTATAATGTACTCATTTAGAATAGTTACTTAAATACTGCTATCAAACCTTATGTCATCAGAAATATTTAAGAAAATTTCTCCAGCACTATTTGTTGCTGAATTTATACTGGTTATCGCCGTTGCACTTAGTTTCTACTATTTCAGCATGCAACCCGAAGTAAATATACCCAACTATTTTCTTGAGCAGCTTCATGCAGCTCCTGTAGAGCCTAATGCATTGTTGGAACGATATCCCAATCTCCTAGTGAATGATTTCCAAAATGTGATGGCCAATGGTGGGAAATATATTATTCAAAGTGGCAAAGTCACTTTCGCACCTGATCGCAATAAACGTGATTTAGGAAACAATGAGGGCATCAGTGAAAGTGGCAGTAAAGTGCTGTTAAAAAATCTCAATAAACGATTGGGACTATCAATTGATTCTTACCAAGACATAGACAATCTCATTACCAAATTAGCAGAGCAGAAAACAATCAAAGTGACCAAGACACAAACAATTGTGGGTGAGTATATTTGTGTACCACCAAAGTCGAATACTTCTACGGAGATTGGTTGTGTCCAAGGAGTAAAGACAAACAGTACCACTTACTATGCGCTGGATTTAGCCCCATTAGAAAATATCGCCGTGATGCGAACTGGAGACCAAATCAGGGTTGCTGGTGAAATGGTCCCCGTGGAAACACTGAGTAGCGATAAGTGGCAAAAATATCCTATCAAAGGCATATTTAGAGCTGTAACTATTGAGAAAGTAGAATAAAACTACTTTCCATCGGATGAAAAAGGAAATAGCAGGACTAAATGCAAACCCTGGTCCACCATTCAAAGCATGAAGCTTTTGCCCCTCAAGCTCAAAACTTGCCGACACGACAGTTCCTTTAGGAAATGGTGCCCCCTCGCCATATTGGCTCACCCCACCTACTTTGGCATTTTTAAATACTGAAGTTTAAAAATTCATTGCTTCCTCTGCTTTGCCATCAAACCAAAAAAATGCGTAATAGTGGACATGAAAATGGAGTTACTAAGTAATGGTAGTACACTGCAAAGATTCAGTGGCACTCTCCAATACAACCGAGGATAAGAGCCTCTAGTACTTGATGGCTTTAATATGATATAATTAAAGGAAAATAAACAAAAACAGATGTTGGATTTTGCTACTTTACTAACGCCATTTGCAATTACTTTAGCAATCGGAATTTTAATTGGCGCTGAACGTGAATCGTTGAAGATTCATAGTCAGCTGAAAGTATTGGCAGGTCTACGCACATTTACTTTTGTGAGCTTACTAGGATTTGTTAGTGCTGTTGTACAACAAAATGGTGTTAGTAACTTTTTCACTGTTACTTTCTTTTTATTAGGCATAGTAATCACTGCTGAACAGATAATCCGTGGATTCACTCAAAATCTAGTGGGACTCACTACTGCAATGGCCTTATTATTAACTTTTGTATTGGGGGGGCTGACTATGTTTATGGATCCCCGCATTGTCTTGGCATTGGGTATCGTGGTTGCGCTTGTTCTCTCATTCAAAACGAGCATTAGTCACCTACTTGGTATCATCCCTCGAGAGGCGGTTTTGGCTACTGTACAGTTCGCGGTCCTTAGTGGCGCCATACTACCGTTCTTGCCTAATAGTTATATTGATCCTTGGCATTTCTTTAATCCTTATGTTGCCTGGTGGATAGTAGTTTTGATCTCGGGTATTAGCTTCATCGGTTACATTTTGCACCTTTTATTGAGTTCAAGAAGTAGTATTCTCCTCACTTCAGCAGTGGGTGGGCTTATATCTTCAACAGCAGTGACCAGCACCATGGCCCAGCTTTCACAGAAAAGCACTTTAGCAACAAAACTGCTCCTGACGGGCTGTATCTTAACCACCACTATCTCAGCCATCAGCACCTTAGTAATTACCACAACAATACACCACAACATGTTCTTGGTATTGGCAGGACCAATGGCAACTTTTGCATTGATAAGTGGACTGTTCATTTGGCGATGGCAGCCCCGAAAAGATCAGAATACGAGTAGTGAAAGTATGGGGGGATTTAAAAATCCTTTTCAACTCAAATCAGCGCTGACATTCGCTTTAGTATTTGTAATAATCGCTTTTCTAGCAAAAACTAGTACGCTTTATTTAGGTGCCAACGGCTTATATATAACGAGCATGCTCGTAGGTTTAGCCAATGTAGATGCTATGAGTATCTCCATTAGTCAGTTACTTGCTACTAATAGCATCAGTACTGCTCAAGCAATGACCGGTGTCGTCTTAGCTATTCTCAGTAGCCTTTGGGTAAAATGGTTTGTGCTTCGTTTATTTGCTGAAAAAACTTTGGCTAGGTATATGCTGATTTATACCATCACTATTACACTTGGGACTATCATTACGACCATCATGCTTGGTCAGTTCTATTTCGGTTAGCTTGAATAATCTTTGATAAGGATT
>CAZXKW010000130.1:479-2938 GCA_964641565.1 uncultured Candidatus Peribacteria bacterium | reverse complement strand
CTTGATCATAATTTAGCAAACTTTGGTGATGATCCAGCTCTCAATCTCAGTGATAGCACAGCTTTGATTACACGTGCCGAGTTTACAGATTTAGCTTTCCGGTTACGCAATATTTCAGCAAAAATGCCTACATCTCGATTCAATGAGAGTAGTTATCCTACTATTAGCATTGCTCATAGTGAGGTAAACGCAGATGATTTTGGTCAAACTACTCAAGATAAAAAGCTTGCACGAGCAAATAAACACTACTTGCCAATGCTCGGTGATGCGAAAACATTTGTTTATACAGCGAGAAACTATGAAGAGGCAAAGGTTGTGGCTCAAGCTAAATGTAAGAAACAAATTTCGTTCGCGGGTATCAATCTAGCTCATGATAACTTTGCTGCTGGTGCTTACAGCTTCTCTTTGGCCCAATGGAATAGCCCTTTTGAGAAGACTGGCTTAACTTACGCTCAATGGTATGCAATGAAGGCAACTACAATGTTGGAAGAGGGATATTTGAAAAATAAAAACCTCTAGTTTTTAATGCAGAATTCAGCATTCAGAATGCAAAATGAAAAAGGGGGAAATCTGAAATCACAGATTCCCTCTTTTTTGTATTCTGAAAGGCGGCTCTCCATTTAAAGAGCTGCTCTGCTATGTTCAATTATTACTTGAATGCTTACTGAGTTGTTCCATCTATTTGTGCTCAGTCTTACTGCTGCGTCAATGGGTTGTTTGAATATCTGTTCGCTTGTGTTGAAAGCAATACCTGTAAATGTTTTGCCAGAAGCACCGT
Source organism: uncultured Candidatus Peribacteria bacterium (assembly GCA_964641565.1). GTDB lineage: Bacteria > Patescibacteriota > Gracilibacteria > RBG-16-42-10 > RBG-16-42-10 > JAGNZB01. The sequence goes on along the minus strand of CAZXKW010000130.1, from coordinate 2,160 downwards.
GTTTAAATTGCACTTTCCAGTGTTTCTTTTCGCTTCCAAGTGCCTGAATTTGGATTGGATGAAGATTCTTTGCTAGAAAGAGGGGTTTTGTATTGGCGATGCCAAATGGTTCAAATTTTTCTAGAGTAGCATGTGTTTCCAGGGTGAGGTCTTCGGGAAAGATTTCAGTATCTAGCACTAATTCTCTTGGCGGTAGGGGCAGATAATAGCTACAAAATTGAGTCAATGCTGCAATAAAAGCATCTTTTTGGTCATGAGCTAGAGAAAATCCGGCTGCTTGTGCGTGGCCGCCGGAGCGGAGCAAAAATGGTCTTACCTCTTCCAATACTTCCATCAGATCTACTTGAGGGATACTACGCATTGATCCCACGATTACATCCTCACGCTCTTCAAGGATAGCAACTGGTCGTTGATATTTTTCAGCAATCTTACTGGCGGCTAACCCAATTACACCAGGATGAAATTTCGAGCTGCTAGCAATTAATACTGGGCCAACTGTGTCTTGGCTTTGTACTAGCTTGTCAGCTAATAGAAACGCCTCCTCAGCCACTTTTTTTCGTTCGGTGTTGAGCGCTTCCAAGTCTATCGCCAGCTTTTGCGCTGTAAAAGAGTTTGTTGCAAGGAGGAGCTGGAGACTAAGGCTAGCCTCGGCCATTCTACCTGCAGCATTGAGTCTCGGGCCTAGCTTGAATCCGACTGTCTCAGCTGAGCATAGGGTATCATTGTGACCAGCTAATTCTAGTAGACCTTTAATACCTGGGCGACGTTGCTTAGCAAGTACCTGGAGTCCGTAATGGACTATTTGTCTATTTTCCCCAGTTAAGGGGCCCATATCGGCAATTGTACCTAGCGTTGCTAAATCTAGAGCCCATTTACAAAATGCTATTGCTTCATGCTCGGGCAATAATTTGATTGCTAAAGCACAGGCCAATTTATAAGCCACGCCACTACCTGTGAGCTCATGGTCTGGGTAAGTCTCGTTTTCTACTTTGGGATGCAATATTGCAAATGCAGGGGGAATAGTATCTGGAATGGTGTGATGGTCTGTAATAATCACATCAATGCCCAGCGATTGAGCCAGTGTAATTTCTTGAAAGCAGCTAATGCCGTTGTCTACTGTAATGATTACCTTAATTTTTTCTTTCTTAGCTTCAACTACTGTTTTAGCGCTCAGACCATAACCATCTTTGACTCGATGTGGTAATTTGAAATGAACTGGATAGCCAATGTGACGGAAACAATCTAAAAGTACTGCCGTTCCTGATATCCCATCGAGGTCATAATCACCAGCAATAATTACGCCTTCTTTGTTATTAACTGCTTGAATGATTCTAGTTACCGCTTTTTCCATATCCTTAAATAAATAAGGATTGTGGATGCCTTTTTCATAATCAAAGTGAAAAAAGCTAGGATCTGTGATATTCCTAGCTTTTTCTAGTACTTCAGCCAGGGGCTCATGAGGTGAGCGTGGCTGAAGTAGTTTCCAATCTGTCAGGGGGGGATTTTGATTCATCGACACGATGAAAGTTATTTGCGGCTTTTGCTAACACTAGCTTTTGGAGCAGTTAAATTATGCCAGGTCACAAGTAATAGTGATGCAATGAATATAGATGAATAAGTACCGACAGCAATACCAACTACAAGCGCTAATACGAAATTTCTAATAGTACTACTTGCAAAG
>CAZXKW010000130.1:0-469 GCA_964641565.1 uncultured Candidatus Peribacteria bacterium | reverse complement strand
AATAAGGGTAATTAATGTTGTCAAAGAGGTATTGATAGAACGAGCTAAGGTCTCATTTAAGCTTTGATTGACGATTTCACCGACAGAATGTTTTCCAGTTGAGCGATGAACATTTTCACGTACACGATCGAATACTACGATGGTGTCATGTACAGAGAAACCCATCACAGTTAAGAGTGCGGTGATAAACAAGGTATCGACTTCTAAACCAAATACAGAGAATACTCCGATAGTGATAATCAAATCATGAATCAATGCGACCACAGCTACGATACCAAATCTCCAAGGGTTGAGAGTCTTCGGTACTTTGCGGAAAGCATATGTAATAAACATAATGATCACTAACGCAGCTAAACCTAAAGACTTAAATGCATTAGCTTTGAGTGTCGCTCCAATAGTAGGCCCAATAGTTTCGAAGCGTAATTCTTGAACATCTCGACGCGAATCGAAGTCTGTAGCGAGGCTGGCG
>CAZXKW010000129.1:0-2953 GCA_964641565.1 uncultured Candidatus Peribacteria bacterium | reverse complement strand
CAGTACTAGTAAGGGTTTCGTTGGCGGCAGGACCGCTTTGGTGACCATAGCGGACATTGAGGTCGATATCATATTGACCTGCTGGTAAATTGAGATTGAGAGTAATTGGCCCAGTTAAACTACTGACGCCACGTACCTCATGTGAACGATTGTAACCACTATATGATGGAGCATATGTGCGGATATTACCGCCACTTACAGCTACAGGGAATAAATTGTCGATAGTAGTTGCTTCTGAATTTGCTGTCTTCGTCCCATCAATCAAATTGATGAATCCAGTATTGTAGAAGGCTGCTTGAGTAGCAGGAATGGTGCCAGCTACCCATTGATCCAAACCAAATACTTGGAAAGTGATAATAAGTGCAAGACTAAACCCTACTAATTTTTTCCAGAGATTATTTTTCATAGATTGAAAAAGAGTTAATAAGATATAGTTGATTAGAATTCAGCACCTGCTGTGAACGTAAAAGTCCCTGCTACTGGATTGGTATTAGTTGGAACGGTGAATCCACCCGCAACACCAAATACTCCATGAGCACGCTGAGGATTGGCACTAGTACGTAAAGTAAACGTTGCCTCTACTGGGATAGCAACCATGGTTGGCATATTTTCTTCAGGAATAAAAAAGTCTGCTCCAGTTTGGAGACCAGCAGCAACTAGGCTACGAGGGCCACCATGATAAGCTACACTGACACGGCTACCTACGTAATAGAGATCTGGAGAACTTAAAGTTCTACCAATACCAAGGCGAGCTGCAACTGATACTTCCCAAGGGCCCATATGGCGGCCGACAACACCTTGAATAGCAGGCATAACGCTTACTAATACTGGTTGTTCCGCTGGGTTAGTTTCACCTACTACTTGAGAGCTGAATGTTCGGTTACTACCATCTTGGCGAGTGGTCACATTGAATGAACGACTTGCTCCACTAGCTGTTCTTACAGTTAGTGTGCTTAAACTTGTACCGGGGATAAACACATTCACATTGCGTCCATCACCAGATCCCATGGCCACTTCGGCACCGTTGCTTCCAATGACACTATAATGTCCATCGCCACCGCTGAGGGTAAGTGAACATAAATATCTACCAGTTGGACCTGCAGCAGCTCGTTCTGGTGAACAATTTCTTGCTGATACGGTAACATCTGATGCATTGGCAACTTCTGCTCTTGGAAAAAGGTTTGGAATAGTTACCATAGCAACACCTAATTGACCAAACCATCCATTACGGCGGCTGCGTGGGGTGGTAGTATATCCAGAAGATGTTTCGCTGGCTGGTGCTGGATGAGGATTTGGTGCTGTATCGATAGGTTGGGTAGGCACTTGAACTGGTTGAGCTTCAGCTACGGGCACTGGAGCTGCAGGTGCTGCTGCAGCAACAGGCGTTGCTGGTTGGTGGTCGGTAAAATTTAAACCGTTAGTTGCTGGTGTAGGAGCTGGAGCTGGTGTTGGGCGACCTGCTCTTACTGCTTGTGCAGCAGCAGCTTCAGGTGAACCTGCTGGTACCATTATATATGGTACTAAGGGTGCGCGAGGAGTTGGTCTTCGCTGCGCTATCGCTTCTGCTGATGCCAAACTTAAGGCTGCTACTAATGCTAAGCGAGTTGTTCTGGTGGGGGTATAACGTGGTTCACGGTTGAGGGATTGTACTGTACTGAGTTTACTTGCCATAGAGATGGTTTTTAAAAGTAAAGGCTAGAAATATACAACTTTAGTTGTTTTTGTCAATGGTTCGTGGCGTTTTTAAGCGAGAAAGGAGGTCTAGAGTATAGGGCGCTCATAATGAATGTGTTACACTGACTAGATAGCTAATTTCTATGTCATCCTCTACTCCCCATTCAGCACTTGTTGCTACTCAGTTGGTTAGTTTTCAAATGTCTAAGTCGATTGCTCGGCTTGCTTTTCCTGAATTATCCCCAGCTGAGGATACTTATTTGCCGCTCCAATATACAGCTCGTAATGTAGCGCAAAGAAAGAAAAATCAACAGTTACTACGAAGTGGCTTACACATCGACAATGATTTGCCAATTGTTGGTATTATGGCTCAAGCAGTGACTAAAAAAGATATAGGAATATTGGAACAGTTAGTAGATGCGAGTGGTAGTTTGGGGGTGCAACTAGTAATTATTGCTGATAAACAAAGTTGTCAGGTGGCCAAAAAAAGTACTATTAAGCATATGTTGCCTACTGTGGCTCATATGCATTTATTTTTTGGTGCTGCTGATATCTTGGTATTACCGACTGTAGTTGATGATGCCATGGTGGCTGCGTGTTTTCGCTATGGATTGGTACCAGTGGTACATAATGATCAATCATTAGTCAGAGACTATGATCCTATTTCTGAAGAAGGAAATGCGTTTACATATACCGAATATTCAGTATGGGCAATTTTTGCTGCATTGGTACGAGCTTTAGAGACCCATCGTCTGTCTTATGATTGGCAAAGGATAGAGAGAAATGGGATGGATATGACGTAATTATAGTTGAAAGTTGCCCCAAAGGGGTCCCTTTGGGAAAAGTTAGACACCCTTGGACAAAGTTGGGCCGGATGTTTCGACTCCACTTCGTTGCGCTCAACAGGATGAGCACTATGAGCTTATAACTCTGCATTCTGAATTCTGACTTCTGCATTGAAATTCGCCATTCGCACTTTGCCATTCGCAATTTAAACTCACACCTCAAGCTTCAGGCCTCATAATTCCCCCTTGCTTTCTTCAAGGGAAAAACTTGACGAACTCCACGGTCACTATTAGTCTGGCATAATGTAATACTAACTTTTTTGCTGTGGCTTCAGATAAAATCGTGATTCACGGTGCTCGCGTTCACAATCTTAAAAATGTGGATTTAGAATTGCCGCGGGAGAAGCTGATTGTGATGACCGGTCTATCTGGATCAGGTAAATCTTCTTTGGCATTTGATACTATTTATGCTGAAGGCCAAAGACGTTATGTAG
>CAZXKW010000128.1:0-2967 GCA_964641565.1 uncultured Candidatus Peribacteria bacterium | reverse complement strand
GCTCGCGGATGAAAGTGGGGTACCGGATAGATGATTTTTTGATGAGCTGCTTGAGCTCTCGAAAGATTTTGGTACGTCTGATCGACTTTAGCTGTCTCCGCTGCTATTTTCCCCAACAAATTAGGTGGCATGGAAGCTCGGTTTACCATTTCTGAGTATACCCTGGTTTTTGATAAAGACAATTTTCTCTCAAGTGGTAGTGGCAAAATGTCTTTGTTTTAACTGTTAATATGTCTTAATCTTTTTTGAGACCTGAAGCTTGATGCTTATGTGGAAAATCTAAAATCTAGATTCTAGATTAACTAGAGGTTCACCTTAGGATGAATTTTAACTGATCTTTGAGCTTTGATCTCTGCTCTTTGAACTTACTTTGGTTACTCACCTAGGCAAAAATGTTATGCTCTATTATTCTTTTGGTGTATTTATGCTCACCATATGAAAATTCCATTTTTGAATAAGTTAGTTATGGCAGGATTCCCAAGTCCTGCTGCGGATTATCTTGAAAAACCCATTAACCTTCATCAATATTTGATTACTAATGAGCCTGCTACTTTTATGGCTAGGGTGGCTGGTGAATCGATGAAAGGTGCGGGCATATTTGCAGGGGATATCGTGGTTATTGATCGATCTCTGACGCCAATTTCTGGTCAAGTCATTGTGGCTATTCTTGATGGAGGATTAGTGGTGAAACAGTGGATTGTAGAAGGAGAAAAGAAGTTTTTGCGCTCGGCAAATACTGATTATCCAGATGTGGTAATCACCGAGAGCTCTGACTTTTTGCTATGGGGGGTGGTTTCAGCTGTTGTCCGTAAGCTATGAAAACCAAGATAGTTGCCTTAATCGACTGCAATAACTTTTATGCTTCATGTGAGAAAGTTTTTGATCCCACTATTCTTCATAGACCTGTGGTAATTCTTTCCAACAATGATGGTTGTGTGATCGCTCGTAGTGGTGAAGCGAAAAAGATGGGTATACCAATGGGGGCTCCTTACTTCAAAATTGTAGAGAGCTTGAAAAAATCGCATGTGGCTGTGCGTTCATCTAATTATCCTCTCTATGGCGATATGTCAGAAAGGGTGATGCAGGTATTGGAACGGTTTTCGCCTGATGTAGAGCGGTATTCTATAGATGAAGCGTTTGTGGGACTGGATCATGTGCCTATCAATGAACTAATTGCATATGGTTGTGAAATCAAAAAAATAGTGCAGCAATGGACAGGTATTCCTGTGTCGGTCGGTATTGCGAGAACGAAGACTCTCGCGAAGATTGCTAACCATGTGGCAAAAAAACAAGATCAGTATCGGGGTTGTTGCAGTTTCATTGATTGGAGTACTGATGAGCTTGATCAATTTTTACAAAAATTACCGGTGAAAGAGGTCTGGGGGATTGGCTATAGTCTTGCCAAGCTTTTGGAGAAAAATGATATTTTTTCTGCTTATGATTTGAAAAAAATGCTACCATCGCGTGCTCGTCAATTGGTTTCTGTATTGGGTGAACGAATAGTGTGGGAACTCAATGATATCTCCTGTTTAGCTTTGGATGTGATGTGGAAACCACGTAAGGGGATTATGTACACACGTGGTTTTGGTCGGGACATTGTTTCATTGGTTGAAATGGAAGAGGCGATTGCTACCTATACTTTGCGTGCATGGCAAAAGTTAGCCAGACAGTCATCGCAGATTAGTGGCCTGAGTGTGGCCATTCGTAGTAATCGTTTTAGTGAGAAAAATGCTTATCGATCTTTTAGCAAAAGTGTTTCTTTTCCAGCTACAGGGGATATTCGTTTGCTCACTAAGTATGCTTTGTCAGCAATGCGTGCAGTGTTTCAACCACAAGTGGCGTATCACAAAGCAGGAGTGTTTTTTTATGGTATTGAATCTACTACTGATACGCAGTTGTCATTTTTTGATGAGCCGGAACAGGTGAAGCAAAAATATGACAAGCTTAATCAAGCCCTGACAAATATTAATCAAAAATTTGGCACAGAGAAGCTGCACTTTGCTATTCAAGGCAGTAAGCAGGTATGGAATATGCGTCAGGAATACAAATCGAGAAGCTTTACAACCAAGATTGATGAACTAATGAATGTTCATTGTTGATTGGTAATTTTAACATCTAAACTAATCACGAGAACTCTTGGACTTAATGAAACCAGATCCTTCGACGTCGCTATGCTTTGCTCAGGATGAATTAGCAAGCAAATCAAGTCTAAGGGGTTGGATCTCATAATTCATCCTGAGCGTAGTCGAAGGATCTGGTCGACAATTAGTTTGTTATTCATGATCCGTTTTATCTACAAAGTGCGGAGCAAAGGATGTTATATATGCTTGATGGCCTAATGCTACTAGCTGATCTTTCACTGCCAACATTGCTTCCGTATACTGCATGCTACCAATCACTCCTATCCGCATAAAATAGTACTTAAGTGCCGATAACTTAACTCAGATTAGCTAGAATTTAAACTCGGTTTTGTTATAGTAACATCTCGTTTTATTTTGATATGGAAAATCCCCCTAGTGTAGTGATTATCGGTAGTTTTAGAAAAGATTTAGCTGAGATTGGTGCAGTTGCTGAAGCTATGAGAGATCAGGGAGTCGTTGTTCTTTCGCCTCGTAGTCAGGAGGTGATAGATCCACGTAGAGAATTTGTTGTTTTGCGTAGTGATTGTCCAACTAAGTCTCCTAGAACATTACAGCGAGATGTTTTAGCCAAAATACCGAGAGCTAGTCTGGTTTATTTGGTCAATCCTACTGGATATGTGGGGATGAGTGCCACTGCAGAAGTGGCATTTTCAGCATTAGTACAAACTCGTGTTCTTCTCTGTCGATCTGTTAACAGTTTTGGAACCGAAGTGCCGAATGTTCTGCGTGATTTATTTGCCAATATCCCGAGTGCTCAAGAGATCAGTTCGCGTAGTTTTGCTGATCAACTGGCTTTGGCAAGGACACACCAGTGGAGCCTTGATGA
>CAZXKW010000127.1:0-2969 GCA_964641565.1 uncultured Candidatus Peribacteria bacterium | reverse complement strand
CCCAATTTCACTTTACTGCCATTAGCCGTAGTATCATCTCCATTCATAGCGACTTCTGCTTCAAAGTTGCCTTTTGCATAATTTTGCTGACCCGCTACTGGTTGATAATAAGCCGTGACCACACAAGACAGGTCTGAGACTAAGCTAGTTTCAGTGTTGTCTGCATGAGCTACAAGAGGCAAAAGCATTCCTACCACAATCACCGTAATGGCTACTTTTTGGCCTAATTTTTGTATTTTTGATTCAGTTTTTTTTCGCATATGTATTTGTGTTTTCCAATCATTATAGCAAAACAATCACCATCTAGTGCTACATATAGGGTAAATTTTGTTGACACATTTGCTCAGCATCTCTATATTCACATCACACGCTCCTGAGCCGACGGTCGTCTGTGGCCAAAACCCAGAGATATGATTGGCACCTTGTCACAACTACATTACTAAAGAACTACTTACCACCCTTATGGTAAAGACTACCCCACGCAAGTATTTCAATCAAAAAAGCGATATTTTGCCATTGCCAAACTTGATCGAAGTACAGCTCAACTCTTATGCTTGGTTTTTGGATGCCGGTATATCTGAGCTCTTAGATGAGATCAGTCCTATCCAAGATTTCACTGGCAAAAATTTGGAACTACACTTCCTCAATCATACTTTAGACAAACCTAAATATGATGAGAAAACATCAAAAGAGAAAAACATTACCTATGAAGCACCTTTACGTTGTCAGGTTCAACTGATCAACAAGGTAACTGGTGAAGTAAAAGAGCAGGAAGTATTTTTGGGTAATCTACCAATGATGACTCCTCGAGCTACTTTTATCATCAATGGTGTAGAAAGAGTGGTAATTAGTCAGATCGTCCGTTCACCGGGGGTCATCTTCACTAAAGATGATGCCACTGGCCTTTTTGGGGCAAAAATCATCCCTAATCGTGGAGCGTGGTTGGAGATCGAAACGGGTAAACGTGGTGTGATCACAGTCAAAGTCGATCGCAAACGTAAAGTACCAGTAACAGCTTTCCTACGAGCGCTCGGTTATGGCAAAGACAAAGACATTATTGACCTTTTCAAAGATGTCCAAGGCAATAGCGAAACAGACTATATTTTAGCAACACTAGAACGTGACCCAACAAGCAACGAAGATGAAGGCTTACAAGCAGTATACAAACGTATTCGTCCAGGTGATTTAGCAACTTCAGAAAATGCTAAGACACTTTTGGAGACTATGTTCTTTGACTACCGTCATTATGATATCGGTAGAGTGGGCCGCTACAAGATCAACAAACGTCTAGGCATAGATACACCAATTGAACGTGAACATCGTATTTTCCAAATCAATGATTTGGTTTTGATCATCAAAGAAATTATTCGTCTCAATAATACTCCTGACGCAGTAGAAGATGATATTGATCATTTAGGCAATCGCCGCATTCGCCCAGTTGGAGAATTAGCTCAAAATAAATTCCGCGTTGGTTTACTCCGTACTGAACGTATCTGTAAAGATCGTATGACTGTATTGGATCTAGAGACTGTTGTACCTACTCAATTAGTCAACTCTCGTCCAATCATTGCTGCTATGAGAGAGTTCTATGCTAGCTCACAGCTGTCACAGTTCATGGACCAAACCAATCCTCTTTCAGAATTAGAGCACAAGCGTCGCTTATCTGCTACTGGTCCCGGTGGTCTTACTCGTGAACGTGCATCTTTCGATGTCCGCGATTTGCATCGCACTCACTATGGTCGCATCTGTCCTATCTCCCCACCTGAAGGACCAAATATCGGTCTCGTATTGCAATTAGCTACCTATACCAAGCTCAATGAGCATGGATTCATTGAAACTCCTTATCGCAAAATTTCTCAATTTATTCCAAATGGAAGTGACAAACTTCTCGGGCACAGCATTGGGGAAGAAATTTTAGACAGCAAAGGGAAAGTATTAATTGCTGATCGTACAGTCATAGGTAAGAAAGAAATGGAGACTTTAAAGAAAATTAAAGATCTCAAAGATGTACCAGTCCGCCCATTCGTCACTGATGAAGTGCAGTATTATGATGCTGATGAAGAAACAAATTTCGTCATTGCTCAAGCTACTACACCAGTCAATGATGTTGGAGAATTTATTGATAACCGTATTTCTGCTCGTAAAGATGAAGATACAGCTCTCTACCACATCAAAGATCTGACTCATATCGACATCTCACCTAAGCAGGTAGTATCGGTATCGACATCTTTGATTCCATTCGTGGAGCATGATGAAGGAGCACGTGCCTTGATGGGTTCTAATATGCAACGCCAAGCAGTATCTCTCATCAATCCTGAGTCACCAATTGTTGGTACAGGTATGGAAGGTGTCGCCGCTGTTAACTCACGCCAAGTAGTAGTAGCTGAAGAAGCTGGCACCGTTTCCTATGTAGATGCCGGCCAAATCACCATGATTACTAATTCTGGTAAAAAGGTGAATTATGAATTGCACAACTTTACTCGTTCAAACCAAGGGACTTGTATTCACCAACGTCCAATTGTAGAGAAGAATCAAAAAGTAGCTAAAGGTGAAGTTATTGCCGATGGTGCAGCTACAGACAATGGAGAGCTAGCACTCGGTCGCAATCTCTTAGTGGCTTATATGCCATGGCAGGGAGGCAACTTCGAAGATGCTATTTTGATTTCTGAAAATATTATTCGTCGTGATTGTTATTCTTCAATTCATATTGAAGACTATCCAATTGATGTCCGAGATACCAAACTAGGACCTGAAGAAATCACTCGTGATATTCCAAACATTGGTGAGGACAAGCTGAAAGATCTCGATGAAACAGGGTGCATCCGTATTGGTGCTCAAGTGAAAGAGGGAGATATCTTAGTAGGTAAGCTGACACCAAAAGGTGAAACTGAACTTACTGCTGAGGAACGCCTATTAAGAGCTATCTTTGGTGAAAAAGCTCGTGAATCAAAGGATAGCAGCTTACGTAT
>CAZXKW010000126.1:0-2997 GCA_964641565.1 uncultured Candidatus Peribacteria bacterium | reverse complement strand
ACACCAAAGACAATAAATTGATCGAATTCAAAGCAGGTAATTTTACCAAGATCGCCGCTCCAGGCGGAGATAATGCAGTATGGAAAAATGCAGTAGCTGTAGCTGAATATATCGACCGCAAATTTCTTTATTTCCTAGACCCAGGTGAAGATACTATCTGGCGATATGGCCGAGATGCTAATGGTTCTTTTCAAGAGCCATTAAGCAAAAATGTAGCAAAATTAAACTACAAAAATGCAGTCTCACTAACTGTAGATGGAGCTGTATATGTACTATCAAACGACGGCACCATTACAAAAACGTATGCCGATCAGAAACAAGATTTTGTTGTTGATGGTCTAAGTGAGCCATTCAAGAACCCTACTAAGATCTTGGCCGACAAGAATGCCGAAACAGGCAAACTCTATATACTCGATCCTCAAAATAGTCGTGTAGTTGTCTTGGGCAAAAGTGGTAAATATCAAGCTCAATATGTACTCCCTGAAATCACAGATTTAATTGATATCCAATTAGTCCCCAGCCTCACCAAAGATCAGCTCATGATACTCAGTAAATCTGGCAAGGTATATCAAGTGGAATTGAAGCAATAATAGATTTCAAAGTTGAAAAGGCCAGAATTTAGATTCTAGATTCACAGATTTTAAAATCTAAATTTACTGGCCCAGGGCTTCACGCATTTTACATCATTCATTTTTTACCCAAAAACAGGTATAATGAACTGATAATACCAAAATAAATATGTCATCATCGATTGGACCATTTAGGATTGGCGCTATGGGTGCAGCGTCTGGGCATATCAGTCAGACAGCACGAAAAAAAGCCTTTCAATTAGGACAAATCATTGCCGAACGCGGTCATTATTTGATCACAGGAGCTACTAATGGACTGCCTTTAGAAGCTGCTTTTGGCGCAGCAAGCAAAAAGGGTACTATCTATGGTATGTCTCCAGCTAAGAATGCTTCGGATCACATCAAAAACTGGCATCTCCCTTTGGAACCACATACCTTTATTACCTATACAGGACTAGGATTTGACTTCCGAGATCACCTCAATATTTTTAATAGTGAAATCGTGATTTTTACTGGTGGTGGTATAGGCACGCTGAATGAATTTAGCTTGGCCTATCACGAAGGTAAAATTATTGGCGTACTAGAACAAAGTGGTGGCGTTAGCCGCAAAATTGAAAGCTTAGTGGACGGACTCGCCTATCGCACTTCAGCCAAAGTATTCTATGCCTCTAATCCAGAGCAATTATTAGATCTCACAATTGCTGAACGTCAAAAGGGACTAGATGAATCTACTTATCATTACGAGTAGCCATATAGCCAGCTAGAGCTAATCCCAATGCATCTGCAGCATCATCAGGAGTAGGAACTGCATCGAGATGCAGCATGGTCTTAATCATTTTACCCACCTGATTTTTAGACGCTTGACCTAGACCAGTTACTGCTTTTTTCATTTGTAATGGCGTCAGTTCAAGCAATTTTATTTTAGCTTGAGCTATTTGGTATAAAATCACACCTCGAGCATGCGCAACGCTCATGGCATTCGTAACATTACGGAAGAAAAACAGTTCCTCAACTACGCACAGATCCGGCTTTACCTCCTGGAGAAGAGCACCTATATCTGCACCAATCTCGCAAAGTCGGGTTGAGAGATCTGTCCCACTGCTAGTTTGAATCGTGCCACATTCACGATATTTCGCTTGATAACGAGCAGTTTCAATCACACCATAGCCAATTGTTGCTGTACCAGGATCGATGCCCAAAATCACCATTGTTGCCATGCTTAAGACAAGCCGATAATATCAGCTTGCTTTAAACACATCTACATGTTCGACAAATTACAAAATCTTTACAAGTTTCAGAAACAAGCAAAAGCGATGCAAAACGAGCTCAAGAAAACAATCTTTACAGCTCAAACATCTGACGGATTGATTCATGTCACCGTCAATGGAGCTATGGAAATTACCGAGCTTACTATCGCTGAAGGAGCTTATGCTCAATATAGTGAACGCAACCTCAGCAAAGCGATTGTGGATTGTATTGAAAAAGCTATGGATAAAGCTAAAAAGGCGAGCTCAGAAAATATGAAGAAAATGATGGGAGATATGGGAGGGTTCCCTGGTATGGCTTAAATACGAATCGGATTGAGTGTCAGTCTTTCAGTTCTCGTGATTAAGCATTGTTCACCACTAGCTGTCTCTGCTGGTGACATAAGATAACTTGAGCCTTGAACATTATGAGTCAGACCTAAAGCATGACCAATCTCATGAGCCAGAGTCTCACCAGGACGATGGCTCTTTTCGGAAAGAAAAATTACTTGGCCTAAGGTAGCATCACTATAATTAATACCAATAGTATTTTCATTTTGGATTTGGTAATCCCAGACCAAAAAGACTGATACGGTATTTTGTTGAATACGGCTAGTAGGCGTAGCTGCTAGTACTGCTTGTTCCTCAGCAGACTGCCCTTCACTGTAAGCATCAATGGTGCTACCAAGATTTGCTTGTACATACACGTCTTGTTGATCGTTGAGAGTAAGAGTAACACCTGCTTGATTAAGAATTTTTTCAGCCGTTTGGAGATGGCCGATCATGGCTTGTTGATCTAACTTAAAAGAGCGATTCCCCTTGCTATCCATCACATGATAAAGGTTGAGAGCAACTACTTTAGTTGGCAGGAAATCAATTGCTACTGTGATTAAAGCTATACTTTGAGCATTATAAACAGTAAGTGTGGTACTTCCTTCGTTTTTAAATACCACCTGTAGCCACGCCTTGCCTGCAGCATCATAAGTGATCTGAATATCCCCTAGACTAGGATTCTGTAAGGCAGCAGATAATTGTGGCCTAGCCCCGTTTGGCGTAATGTCGAGAATCAAACTCAAAGGACTTACCGGTGAAACCGCCAATGTGCGAGTCGTGGGATCATAGCTTTCGCAAGCTGTTTGAGTTTTAAGATTGAGCTGATAGAACGTTAATACATATGGTGCAGA
>CAZXKW010000125.1:0-2997 GCA_964641565.1 uncultured Candidatus Peribacteria bacterium | reverse complement strand
ATTGATTTCCCTTTGGCATTTTCTTTTGCCGCTTTAATGGCTGCACTAAGAGGCTCAGGCATCATTACCATGCCCGCTCCCCCACCATAAGGAACATCATCTACTTGATGATATTTCCCCTTACCAAACTCTCTTAAATTGTAGAAACTAACTTCAATTAACTTTTTCTCCTGAATACGCTTTAAGATGCTTGTCGATAAAACACCGACAAACATCTCCGGGAAAAGCGTAATAATATGAAACCGCATACGGCTTATTCAGCAGCTTGTTCAATATACTTAGGATATTGGCGATGTTGCATTGTATAAGGCAACAATCCCAAGAAACGAGCACGTTTGATTGCTTGAGACAACATTCGTTGGTATTTGACCTGAATACCACTATAACGACGCGGCATAATGCGCGCGAAGGAAGTGATATAACGGCTGATAATACGAAGATTCTTATAATCAATGTAAGTAGCGTGCTGAGCAGTGAAGTAACAACGCTTTAACTTTTCATTTTTGATACGAGCAGGAGCATTTTTAGTAGCCATACAATAATTAATTAAACTTTTTGATCATCTTCACCAGGCAAACCGACTGAATCCAAATCCATATCGGCACCAGCATAGAGATCATCTTGGTTGTCTTGCCCGACTGAGAGAGATTCCATACCTCCCTCGCTGCCAGGGACACCATTTTTGCGGAATACGATATTGAGTTCGTTGATCACGATCTCAGTTTTGTGCTTTTTGATACCTTCTGGAGTAGTCCAGCTGCGTTGATGGAGACGGCCTACTACATGGATAGCACATCCTTTAGTAAGCTGTTGAGAACAAATTTCTGCTAAACGCCCCCAAGCTACAAGATCATGAAAGTCAGTTGACTCTTGGCGTTGACCAGCTGAAGTAGTCCATACACGATTAGTAGCGATAGAAAATGTCGCAACTGGTTGACCATTCGCTGTCTGACGCAATTCAGGATCACGAGTGAGATGCCCCATTAAAATGACGATATTAACGCTTCTCATAATAATAAAGTAAAATTAGCAGAATTATTTAAGCATTTGATCCAATTTCTGATTGAGACTTCCCATACTAGCACCAGGCTTTTTTGCTGGAGCGGCAGTAGCAGAAGCTTCAGGAGTAACTGGAGCACCATCTGGCTTTCTCATGTCATTATTAGCACCTGAACGACGGCGATGAGCACGTTTATCATGATTTTCTTTCATGAGTTCGGCATCTTCTGGATGTACTGGCTCACGAGCCCAACCTAGGAATTCTTTAGCCAAAGGCGCAGAATCTGGCAATTGGTAATCTTCAGGAACCAAGGTAATCAAAGCACGGATTACTTTGGTATCCAAACGTAAATCCTTACGTAAAGAGGTCACTTGTTCTGAATCCAAAACAAAGTGCGCAAAAATGAAGAAAGCCTGATCTTGACCATTGATATCGTAGGTCAAAGGACGCTTACCCCAATTCTCTAAACGTTTTACTTCAGCACCCACACCTTCTAAATGTTTTGAAAGAACATCAAGAAATTTTTCCCCTTCCTTATCAAGCACATCACCTGGGAAAAGAGCGATAACTTCGTAAAGTCGTTGCTCGGAGTGAAGAGCCTTTTTCTTTTTGATTGGCATATAAGTAAATACTTTCTTGTGGATAAAAATCCGTATCTGTGCGAAATAGCACCAACGGAAAGAAAGAACGCGTGTAATTTAGCAATAGATCTTACTATGGTCAAACGAAAAGTTGAAAATTGCACTCCATTAAGCTCAGTGTCGGCAAGATCCTTCAACTCCACTGCGTTTCGTTCAGGATGACACCCTTGAGCTACAATTCGCACTTTGCAATTCGCCATTCGCAATTTTATTTGTGTTATTATGCCAATGATTCACTCTCAACAATGTTGTTATTAATAGACGGTAGCACTATCCTATTCCGTAGCTTCCATGGCCTCCCCACTAGTATGAAGACTAAAAGCGGTGAGATGGTGAATGCTACTTTCGGCTTTATAAACACTATCGTCAACTTATTAGACCTCTTTCAACCAACCCATATCGCCTGTGCTTTTGATACAGCTGCTCAAACTTTTCGCCACAAACAATATGAAGGCTATAAGGCCAACCGAGTGGAACCACCCGAAGGCCTTTTTGAACAACTCCCCCGCATCTTGGAATTTTTAGAGGCGCTTCAAGTCAAAACTATCATGCTGCCTGGTTATGAGGCGGATGATATTATCGGCACCCTCAGTCGTGAGTCCAATGAGAAACAGATGGAGAGTGCAGTAGTGTCTGGAGATAATGATTTTGTGCAATTAATCAGCAACTACACCTCTTTCTTTTGTATTTCTCGAGGCCTCAGTAATGCAATTTCTCTTACACCAGCAAATGTAGTGGAAAAACACGGATTGCGTGCCGATCAATGGATTGATTACAAGGCCCTTCGTGGGGACCCATCTGACAATCTACCTGGAGTCCCAGGTATTGGTGAAAAAACAGCAAAAACACTTTTACAAACATGGGACACATTAGACAATCTTTATTTAAATCTAGACAAAGTCACTGGCAGCGCTCAAACAAAGTTACGTGAACATGAAAAGGAAGCACGCTTCACTAAAGAAATGGTAACAATCAATTGCCAAACACCATTAACTGACCACCTGGACAATGTGATTTACACAGGTGCAAACAACTCAAAGATGAAAGCACTCTGTGACCTCTTGGCATTTAACAAGCTGGGACAGAAATATGCAGGACCAGAAACTTTGTTTTAAAAAATCTAGAATCTAGATTTCAAATTCTAGGTCAAATCCCCTATCTGGAAGGAAATTTAGATTTTAGACTCTAGATTCTAAAATTACTTTAAAGATCGGAGAAGTGCTGAAGCTTCTTCTTTTGAGCGAGACGACGCTTGCGGACAATGTAAACCCCACAAACCATAGCAATTGCTAAATAGAGGACTTGGTTGAAGAGAAATCAGTCCAAACCAAATTTTTAGTTAGGAGCCGGCCACCG
>CAZXKW010000124.1:1632-2998 GCA_964641565.1 uncultured Candidatus Peribacteria bacterium | reverse complement strand
TGAACAAGGTGAGTTCCAGATATAAGGTTGCTTATTTAGCATAAAAGATTGGAATAGTAGATAGTGTAATCTTAAGACTTACACCACATACTACATCTAGTGCGTAAAAAATCTTTCACAATTAGCCTTGATGATATCAACTTTTAAGTTATCATTAATTCAATTACATTGATTCAGTATCTGCTGGCACATTTATGAATTTAGTAACCTTGTTAGACATCCCTTTCGACTGCATCACCCAGACGCAAGTACTTGCTCTTATTAAACAAAGGCTAGAAGAGGAAAAGACCACTCGCATTGTAACTATCAATCCTGAATTTCTCTTAGAAGCAGAACGAAATAGTAAATTTAAAGAAGTGCTCAAAAGCGCTGACCTACACCTTGCAGATGGTATAGGCATTCTTTGGGCAACACATTTTTTAGCAATTAAACCACTTTTCCCAAAGTTCTACCGCGCAATCCCAAGACTTTATAGCCTCTATCAATGCTTTTACACTTTGGCACTGCTGCCATTTACTAAAAAAGTCACACGCAATCCATTACCAGAACGCGTAACCGGTAGTGATTTATTTATACCTTTAGCTCAAAAATTAGCTGCCACCAATCAACGTATTTTCCTTTTAGGTGGGGCTGATGGTGTAGCTGAAAAGACAGCCAAAATCTTGCAATCCCAAATCAACAATATCGAGATTGCTGGTTATTATTCAGGATCGCCAAAGAAAGAAGACGCTCAGAAAATAATGGCAATTATTAATGATAGTAAAGCCACTACACTTTTTGTTGCATTTCAATTTCCGGCCCAAGATATCTGGATAGAACATTATTTACCAAGATTACATCAGGTAAAGATGGCAATTGGAGTTGGCGGTACTTTTGATTTTATTAGTGGCAGTAGTCACATTGCCCATAGCAATACCAATACTAAACGTGCGCCACAGTGGATGAGAAAAATTAACTTGGAATGGTTATGGAGATTAATCACTCAACCATATCGCTGGAAAAGGATTTTCAATGCCACAATTAAATTTATTAAGAAAGTATACCAAGCAAAACAATCTCTGCTAATAAGCAACCCAATAGATTCCCACCCAGGCAATCAATAGTAATATTGACTACTAGCAATTTTGAGTGAAAAATGCTTTCGTATAGCAGACTAAATGAGTTTATGTATTTGTCTTATGTTATTCCGTGTCTCAATGAAGAAGAGACATTGGGATTAGTAGTAGAAAAAGCAATCAAAACCATTAAAAGATTAAACATAGACGGTGAGGTCGTGGTCAGTGACAATGGCAGTACTGACAAATCTAAAATTATCGCTGAGAGTTTAGGAGCCAGAGTAGTTGACTGCCCGGAAAGAGGAAATGGT
>CAZXKW010000124.1:0-1622 GCA_964641565.1 uncultured Candidatus Peribacteria bacterium | reverse complement strand
AGATCAGTTCTTAGCAGAACTAGATAAGGGTGCTGATATCGTAATTGGCAGTCGATTAAAGGGCAACATGGAACCAGGCAGCAACCCTTGGCTCCATCGACACATAGGCACACCGATTCAAACGTGGATTTGCAATATACTCTTTGGCACCAAAGTATCCGATATTCATAGTGGCATGCGAGGTTTTCGAAAAACAATGTTAGAAAAATGGAAATTGGATAGCACTGGTTTTGAGCTCTGCACAGAAATGATGATCAAAGCTGGTATCACCAAAAGTGTTATTAAAGAAATACCAATCAATTTTTATAAAGACAAACGATCAAGACTACCCCATCTCAAAACTTGGAGCCATGGCTGGGCCGTGCTCAAATATATGCTACTTTTTGGCACTAACAAAATTCTCATTTGGCCAGGAGTATTATCATTTATCGCCGGTTCAATTCTGGTATTTACCCAAATCAATGGCCCTATACGCATAGGCTCATTCCCCATTGATATTCACTTCATGATTCTAGGACTCATGTTGAGTATTATCGGTCTCTACATGACATCCAGTGGAGTGCTCGTCAATTTATATAGCAAACTACGCTATTACTTCGGCAACATTCATTTGCCAAGAATTGTTGAGACTATCTTTACCTTTGATAAAGGCTTCTCTATAGGCAGCACATTAGCCCTCATTGGAGTTGTAATTGAAAGTTCTATATTGATTCAATGGATCAACATGGGGTATCGCAATATTAGTGCCCTACGCCCAGTTATCATTGGTTTTTATTTTGTATTTTTAGGTATATCTTTGGTGGTATTTTCTTTCATTTTTACCCTATTGAAAGAATCAATGCAGAGAATCCCCCCCCAAAAAAAATCTTAACTTTTTTGACCTGATATATGAGTGACCAATTTTCTCAAGAAGGCGACCAAAACTTAAAAATCCTCGCAGGGGCAAACAAATTCACCTTGTGGATGTATGAACAAATCAAACCTTATTTAAAAGGCCATATCCTAGAAATCGGCAGTGGTCGAGGAAACTATAGCAAATTGATCATTAAAGATTTTGCAAGTAATCAAATCACTCTGAGTGAAATTGATGAAAACTATATTACCGATCTACAAAAAACATTCCCCCAAGCAAATGTAACCACAATTAAACTAAACCTAGAAAAAAAAACGGACTTTGAATCATTGCCACCAATTGACTCTGCTTTCGCCTTGAATGTTTTGGAGCATGTGGAGCATGACGTTGACGCACTGAATAATCTCTACGAAAAACTAACACCGGGAGGAACCATAGCAATATTAGTCCCGGCTCATCAATTTCTCTACAATTGTATCGATAAAAGCGTGGGACATCACCGCAGATACAATAAAAAACTAATGCGTACTAAAGTCGCCCAAACAAAGTTTAAAATTAAAACAC
The DNA here is from genome assembly GCA_964641565.1 of uncultured Candidatus Peribacteria bacterium. GTDB lineage: Bacteria > Patescibacteriota > Gracilibacteria > RBG-16-42-10 > RBG-16-42-10 > JAGNZB01. Next base: position 205 of record CAZXKW010000124.1, on the reverse strand, counting down.
AATTCTACTTCAATGCTATTTCAATTTTAGGCTGGTACTGGGGCGGCAATATTCTCAAAAAAGACATACTCAGCGAAAACAAGATGCAACTCTTGGATAAATTGGTACCAGTACTTCGTTTCATTGAAAAATATATTCTAAGAAAATCTATTGGTATGTCTTTAGTGACTGTATTAGAAAAATAATCATTTATTCATATGAAAGC
>CAZXKW010000123.1:0-3013 GCA_964641565.1 uncultured Candidatus Peribacteria bacterium | reverse complement strand
ACAACCTCCATAGTAACGAGTACCAGGATACCCTTCAGAATATTTATCTGTTAACCGGGTGCCCAAAGCCTCCAACACAGCTTGTGATGTATGATTCTCAGAAGGAATCATTTCCAAGCCATCTTGCTGTCGAGCAGTCTCAGCAGCAATCAGAGCAGCAATATCGGGATCAACAGTAATTAATGAGTGTGAATTCATGTGCAATCAAAAGAAAGTACTAATAATATACAAAATAGCCTCTCTAATTGCGAATTGAGAATTGCGAAGTGCGAATTTTCAATGCAGAGTGCAGAATTCAGAATGCAGAATTTAATTGAGAGTGAAGAATTGACCTTGAGATTTATACTAGGAAAGAATCAGCAAAGAGCTGGCTAGTTTAATTGTGAATTGTACAAGACTGTGATCCTGAAGCTCAATACTCGCCAATTTAGATTCTAGATTCTCGATTTTAGAATCTAAAATTGAGCCATCCCCAATTCAAACCTCAGGCTTCATTAGTCAACCAATCATCATGTCCCTTGGAATCAATTGCGAGTAATATCCCACTGCCTGACCGTCTCTAATCTTCCTATGCATATGAAAAATCCCATCAAGTTCTGTATCGCTATTGCTCTACCCCTTCTAGCTGGTGGTCTGGGAGCTCTGTTTACCACCGAAGCAGTGCAAAACTGGTACCCGCTACTCAACAAGCCATTTTTCTCCCCACCTAGTTGGCTCTTTGGTCCAGTTTGGCCCCTACTTTATATTCTCATGGGTATAGCCTGCTATCGTGTTTGGACCTCCACCAAGAAATACACCACGGCGATAAGCATTTATTGGGTGCAGCTTTTCTTCAATGCTATCTGGTCCCCTCTCTTTTTTGGCTTACGATCTCCGATATTGGGATTGATCGACATTGTACTTATGCTGCTATTGATTATTACCACACTAATAACTTTTTACCGAATCGATAAAATAGCAGCATATCTCCTCATCCCTTATTTAGCATGGGTAAGCTTTGCCACTTTATTGAATGCCTCGATTTGGTGGCTCAATTAACCAGCGACTCGAATCTCAAGACACATCGGTGTTGAGACAATCTTAGCAATCTTATCTCTTCGATCCCCAATAACTGACCTGGGAATGTACATTTGCTCTGGTTTGAGTAAGGCTGCTGGCGAAACTGATAAACCATGCTCCTTGATAGACCTAACACATTCTTTTCTGGTAGCAAAAGCTAAACTATCAGTATTTACTTCAGCCACTTGATAAAAACGATGCAATAGCACTTTCGAGTCACCCTCAAATAAAGTTTTTCTTACACCATCTCTGGTAGCAATATCGGTAACAAAAAAACCTCCCCTCTCTTTTAAAAGATCCTGGATATTAGTCAAAACCTCACTGAAATCACCGGCTTTGAAATAGCCTAGTAATCCTTCACAAATAACAGCAACACCTCCATCTACTAGTTGATTTTTAACAGTTTGCCAGTCACCTTTTTTGAGAACATCAAGTATATCAAAATTAATTCCAGTGTCATATTTTTTTAAAAGCACCGAACACAATTGTTTTTGTAGCCAAATAGGATCAAGCAAATCAGTACAAACAACTTTGACATTACGTCCAGAAAATTTTTGATTAATTAATTTTTTTAAATGAACGGCCAGTGGTGAAATTCCACTTGCTAATATCAATATATTATTTACAGATCCATCTTCTAACGCGGCGACAGCTCTTTCAAAAAGAATTTGCTCTCTAGCAGAAACAAATGCCCCCATCTCAACAATGTCTTCACAACCAGGAAATGTTCCCTCAAAGGTTGGCTCGATATCAAAGTAGGCAGCACTTTCAGTATGCAGTTTTGCTATATCAAAATCAGCTCTTAGATAATATTTAGCTCTTGCCCAAAAGGAACCAATACATGTTGCAGACAGACCCTGTAATTGATCTGGTTTGGTTATTAAAGACTCTCTCATTTCAGCTGTTAATTCTTTATAAGGGGGATTTTGATGAACCAGTGCTCCGACTAAGCCCATAGTATGTTTTTATGGCAAGTTAGTATAGCACAGTTGACGAGTTCGTAAATAGAGTATAAAAATATCAACTGAATATAGCAATAATTGTAATAAGATTTATTACAGATCCAAATATATGACTCTCTCCCCTCTTCATCAGGAATTATTAGTGACACTGACAAAAATCGGGGTCTCCACTGCAGCAGTCACACTCTACAAAAACCTTCTAGAAAATAACACGATCAACTTTTCTGAGCTAGCCCGCAAGCAAGATATATCTAGACCACTACTCTATCGTCTCATAACTGAGCTCGAAGAAGCTGACCTGGTATCTTTTAATAAATCTGTAGGAGGCAATAATCGTTTGCAGCTCCATGCTCCTACTGCTGTTCTCCAAAAAATTCGTGCCCAAAAGAAAGACATTGAGCAAGTAGAGGACACATTTTCTCAAATTCTGCCTGAATTAATGGATCAATTTCAACAAGGTACCCAACCATCAAAAGTGAAAATCATGACCGGCTCAGAAGCATTTGTGAAATTCCTCTTCTCCATTGCTGATGAGGAAAGCAAAGCCTATGAGTTCTTTGGCTCAATCAAAGACTTTGTTCAGTTTATTAGTTGGGAAACAGAACATAAATGGCTCAAAAAAAGAGTAAGTAATGGTATCAAAATGCGCGCACTGATGCTGCCCTCTGAAGAATGTCGCTACATGCAGAAAAAAGATGACGAACAACTTCGTGAGAGTAGAGTTTATCTTACTGAAGACGCCTTTCAAACATCTTTTCAACTATTTGCCAACAAAACCGTCTTCTGGCAGCCAGTATCTTGCCAAGCAATAGTAATCGAAGATCAATATATTACTGCCATGCTAAGAGCAATGTTTTATAGTCTGTGGGAAAAGGCAGTGTAAAAAGTTGAAAGTGGAGAGTTGAAAGTTGAAAGTTTTCCAAGCACTGGGTGAATTATGAAGCCTGAGGTCTGAATTGGGGATGGCTCAATTTTAGATTCTAAAATCGAGA
>CAZXKW010000122.1:0-3030 GCA_964641565.1 uncultured Candidatus Peribacteria bacterium | reverse complement strand
TTGGTTGCGGTTATGGTGCTGATGCTGTCCCTGTGGCCTTGGTGGGCGAGGGGGATGATTCTGAGGGTTAGGATTGTGCTGCTTGGGAGGATTAGGATTCTGAGGCTTCGGTGGACTAGGTTGCGGGTTCTGTGGTTTTGGTTGATGAGCAGGTTGCTCAGGCTTTTTAGGGTCTTTTAACCAAGATGTGAATAGATTCATAAATAAAATACAAAAATTAAACAATATAAATAAACGAAATAAATTAAACGAAATAAATTAAACGAAACGGAATAATAAATAAAAAGGTGTATTGAGCTAGATTAATTGATCAGCCGGAGAAGAGTCTGAAGATTGTAATCTAAGTTGGCGAAGTGCTTAAGAAATAAAATAAAAATAATAGGTGTGCGGAGAAGGCACACTTAGTAGCTAAATTGATATAAAAACCATAAAACTCTTGATCATATGTGCTGTCTCGTGTTTTTGTTTCAGGATAACTAGATCACTTTTAGTATAACATGACTTAAATAAAGTTGAAAGTTGCCCCGAAGGGGTCCCTTTGGGAAAAGTGGAAAGTTGAGAGTCTTTCTGGCTTGGGGAAAAGGAAAAGTTAATATTTGGTGAGGATGAAAGTGCAGAAAATGCTGACTTTTTGGGCATGGTAGAAGTGAGGGTATTGTTTGATGAACTGATCGTTGGGGTAAGGCTCGAGTATGTTTGTTATATTGAGACCTGCCTGTTGGAAAAGATGGCTATATTCACTAATAGTGCGATGATAATAGTTCGTTGGCGGGATGTCTGGGCCGAAGGATTGCTTGGCTATTGGGGATGGGGGAGTGAAATAGTTATTCAAATGAAAGTAGGCGTAATTATGATTGAATCTCCCTTTGAGACCTCTTCGAAACCTCCCTACTGGTGGGGTGAAACAGGGGTGGAGAATAGTAAAAAGTGCTTGGCCTGCTAGTTTTAACACTCGTTTGGTTTCTTGTAGTAAGGTGCTTATCTCAGGCATATCCATTAATACCAAGTTGGCACAAGTATAATCGAAGCTGGCATCTAGGTAAGGGAAAGGTTTGTTGGCATCACCCTCACTGTAGTTCACCTCTGGATGGGAAAAGTGGAGTTTTGCTATACTGATCATGGCTGTATTATCAAATGCCTCCACCTGAGCGCCTTTGCTAGCTGTATGAAAAGCAAAAAAACCGTTACCGCAACCAATATCTAAGATCCTTTTGCTAGTTAAGGGAGACATGGCTTGCCAAAGATGAGGATAAAGTAGCTCAGTTCTCAATTTGTCTGCGTCGCTACCCACGAACTGATGATAATGCTCAGCAATTTGACTCCAAGTATCCATAATAGTGCATAGTGAATCTGTAAATTTACTCTAAACTGCCTTTATCACTTCATCAAATATATGCACATTTATTTAGGATACGATCACGCTGGAAAAGTATTGAAAGATAGTGTTATTCAATCAATTGAAGCCTTGGGTGGAACTGTGGTTGACTTGGGTTCTGTTGGAGATATGCATGATGATTATCCTGATTTTGCTTTGGTTGTTGCACAAAAGGTAGCAGAAGATCCATCAGCAAAAGGAATCTTAATCTGTGGTACTGGTGCTGGTATGGCTATTGCTGCCAATAAAGTGTCTGGTATTCGTGCAGCAACTGCTGATACTGAAGAAACTGCCCGATTAATCCGAGCTGATAATGATGCCAATATTTTAGCTTTAGCAGGAAGAATTATAGGTCCAGAGCTTGCTCAAAAGATTATTACTACTTTTCTTACAACAGACTTTGCTGGTGGGAGACATCAACGCCGTGTAAACAAAATCACTGCAATTGAACAGCATATTCCTTTAGCCAGTTTCTAATGATTACAATTTCTGCTTCACTTTTGGCTGCTGATCAGGATAACTTGCTGCAAGAGGTCGAATCATTACCAGCTTCAATTACCAGTCTTCACCTTGATATTGAGGATGGTATCCAAGTTTCTAACTTTGGACTATCGTTGAAAAGCATCGGGGATCTGCCCCAGTTATGGCCAAAGGAAGTTCACTTAATGGTAGTTCATCCAGAGCAGTTCATTGCCTCTTTACAAGATCTGAACGTGACGTGTTTTTTTGTTAATGTTTCTGCTTGGGGTAAAAGAATGACATGGAAAGTTTCTTCAAAAAATATTGGTTTAGTAATCAATCCAAGCGACGATATTGAAAGTAGTAGTCAGAATATTCAAGAGGCTAATCATATTCTGGTGATGGGGGTAGTCCCAGGAAAATCTGGCCAAGCAATGTTGCCAGGCACCTTAGCCCGAGTTCAGGCAGTAAAAACGTTAAACCCTACAGCAAGAATTACTGTCGATGGTGGTGTAAACGCTCAAAATGCTCCTGAATTAATCCAGTCAGGAGTTAATCAATTGGTAGTCGGATCCTATTTATTCAATTCCATTGATAAAAAAAAGGCAGTAGAAGACCTGCTTGATTCTGCATAGAATTACACTGGTGTGAATTACGAAAGGCTGAATCTTCATCGTCGATGAATGCATTATATATTTGGGTATAAAGCTTTCCACTTTTCCCAAAGGGACCCCTTCGGGGCAACTTCCAACTTCATCCATTTTTGTTATAATCACACCGTCTTTACTGCTTTTATGTCTACAAAAAATGATTCAAAAATAGAGCGCATGCGTCATAGTGCCGCACATGTTTTGGCTATGGCTGTGATGGAAATGTTCCCTGATGCTAAATTAGCTATTGGCCCTACCGTAGAGAATGGTTTTTATTATGATGTGGATTTACCTCGTACCTTGATTCCCGAAGACTTGCCGCTTTTGGAAGAGAAAATGAAAAAGTATATCAAAATGGATCTTCCTTTTGAGCTTTATTATGAACCAAAAGATAAGGCTGTGGAATTTTTGAAAAAGATTAATCAAGGTTATAAAGTTGAGATGGCGCAAGATCTAGATGTAAAAGAAATTTCTTTTTACAGAAATGGATCAGTATTTGTGGATATGTGTGAGGGACCTCATTTGAATAGTACAGGTGAAATGGGA
>CAZXKW010000121.1:2724-3044 GCA_964641565.1 uncultured Candidatus Peribacteria bacterium | reverse complement strand
AACAACAGCAGGTAGTTACTCATGCTCAAGGACCTCTTCTGGTACTTGCAGGTGCGGGCTCTGGCAAGACCAAAGCATTGACTCATCGTGTCGCCTATCTCATGTCTGAAAAACAAATTTCAGGAGAGCATATTTTAGCTGTTACATTTACGAATAAAGCAGCTCAAGAAATGCGTGGTCGTGTAGAGAAGCTTTTAGCTACTCAAACTGGCTATGTAGGGCAACCTTTACTGGGAACATTCAACTCTAGTTGTGCACGTTTTTTGCGAGCTGATATTCATTATTTGGAAATGTACAATGCCAGCGAAGGATTTTTTGCA
>CAZXKW010000121.1:2237-2714 GCA_964641565.1 uncultured Candidatus Peribacteria bacterium | reverse complement strand
GTAATCAAAGGGGCAATCGAGAAGCTCAAATTGGACTCTAAAAAATTTGTACCACAAGCAGTGTTGGCTCAAATTTCTCAAGCAAAATCAGAACTACTTGACCCTCAGGCTTATGCTCGCAAGGCCAATGATTACTTTCAAGAAACTGTGGCGAAAATATATCCGATCTATGAGCAAGGCCTGCTGGCCAACAATGCTTTGGATTTCGATGATTTGATCTACAAAACGGTGCTTCTTTTCCAACGTTTCCCAGAAGTTTTGGATCGTTATCAAGAACGCTTTCATTATATTTTAGTTGATGAGTACCAAGATACTAATCACTCACAATATACTTTCCTACATCTACTAGCTGAAAAATATCGTAATATTACGGTAGTAGGTGATGACTGGCAGGGGATTTATAGTTGGCGTGGTGCTGATATGCGTAGTATTTTGAATTTTGAAAGAGATTATCCTGAAGTAAGGACATTTAAGTTG
>CAZXKW010000121.1:0-2227 GCA_964641565.1 uncultured Candidatus Peribacteria bacterium | reverse complement strand
GAAACTATCGTTCTACTCAGCTCATTCTTGACTCATCTCATGCAATTATTGAGAAGAATCGCCAACGTACTGAGAAGAAGCTTTGGACAGATCGTGAGCAGGGAGATTTGATTGAAGTCATTGAAGCCCAGGATGAAAGAGATGAAGCTATGATCATTGTAGACACAATTAAGTCGGCCAAGATGTCGCTCTCTCATCAGGTGGTGCTTTATCGTACCAATGCTCAATCTCGTCCTATTGAAGAAGCTTTGTTGCGAGCTGGCCTACCATATCAAATTATTGGTGGTGTTCGTTTCTATGAGCGTCAAGAAATCAAAGATATGCTCGCTTATTTATCATTGGTGGTGAACAACCAGGATGCTATTGCTTTGCAGCGCATCATTAATGTCCCTCCTCGTAAAATTGGTCGTCTTGCCTGGGAAAAGATTCGGCAGTTTTTTGGAGTAGAACCAATTGCTGTTCAGCTCGGTTTAGCGCGGGCATATGAAATGGGAGAATTGAAACCAGCTACAAAGCAATCGATTGCTGCTTTTATGGCTTTGTTAGAAAAGATTCAAGAATTGGGTAGAACCTTACCTGCGAGGGGGGTGATACAAGCAGTCATTGATCGTGTTGGTTATCGGGAGTATTTAATTGATGGTACTGAAGAAGGTGAAGAGCGTTATCAGAACGTTAAAGAATTGCTAACTGTGGCTAAGAAATATGATCATTTAGTGCCTGAACTTTCATTAGCTACATTCTTAGAAGAAGTATCTTTGATTTCAGATTTAGATAATCTTACTGAGGAAGGAAAAGAGTCTGTCACACTAATGTCAGTGCATGCAGCTAAAGGTTTGGAATTTCATTCAGTGTATGTAGCTGGTTTGGAAGAAAATATTTTTCCACACTCTCGAAGCCAATTGGATCCTGAGCAAGCTGAGGAAGAACGGAGACTGATGTATGTAGCGATGACTCGTGCTGCTAATAATCTTTATTTATTCTATACCAAGCGACGTTCTCTTTATGGTACTTTCCAAGCTAATCCACCATCTCGATTCCTGGCAGATATTCCTGGCCATATGATGAAATTTGGTTCTCGTGGGGGCGAACCTGTACGCTTTGCCAGTCGCACACCTAGTCTGGCTGCAACTCATGGTGGAAGAATGGTTGATAACAATGCTCCAGTTACAGCAGAACAGTTGTATAGAGTTGGGGATAAGGTTTTGCATCAAAGTTTTGGCCAAGGAATAATTGTAGAATTAAGAGGTGATGTCGTTAGTGTTGCCTTCCCTGGTAAAGGAGTAAAAAAATTGGCAGCATCAATCGCCCCATTGCAAAAAGTATCCTGAATACTATGCATGCTCGTTTCTATCAGCGTCGGTTAAAAAAAGTGCGTAAGCTCATCATCATAGCTTTGCCTTTTTTTGCCTTTATCGCTAGTGCTTGGACTGGTTATCAGTACTTTTTGGATACTGATCCAATCAATAAATTGTACACACTGACTATCGATGGTGTTGATTATTCAATGCATTGTACTGAGTCCACGGTGGGTGAATGTTTGAGTAAAGAAGGGATTGTGGTTATGGAAAAAGATTATTTGTTTCCATCGATGACGGATCAGCTTGTCAGTGGTATGCAAATTATTGTGAGAAGGGCGGTGCCAGTTACTGTGATCAACTTTGTTGGCGAAACATTTACTATTAATACTCGGGGGTTACAGGTAAGTGATGTGATCAATGAGATTGGGGTCATTTTGAAACCAACAGAAAGAGTAACGCCAGCTCTTAATAGTTGGATTACGCCGAATATGGAGATTAAGCTTCTAGCTGAGCGGGAAGAAATTTTTGAGCGAGATGTGGTGATTGCCTTTGCTACTGAAGAAAAAAAAGATGCCGCTTTAGCCTATGGTAAAAAAGTGGTGGAGCAAGCTGGGCAAAGTGGGGAAAAAACCGAGCAATATCGATTGGTTTATTCAGGTGATATTTTGAAAGAAAAAACATTACTTAAAACTCTGATTAAGAAAGAACCAGTCACTGAAATAGTTCGTGTCGGTACTAAGCTGCCAGAGCAAGAAGAGTCAATTGAGGAGGGGATAGCTAGTTATTATGGATCATCTTTTGAGGGCAGACGTACAGCTTCCGGGGAAATTCTTCATCTCAATGCTTTTGTAGCAGCGCATAAAACTTTGCCTTTTGGTACGTTGGTTAAGGTGACTAATGTAAAGAGCGGTAAGAGTGTAGTAGTGAGA
>CAZXKW010000120.1:0-3079 GCA_964641565.1 uncultured Candidatus Peribacteria bacterium | reverse complement strand
AGCAACATCTGCAAAACTTCTTTTAAGCCTTCTTTACCTTCATACATCCTCACACCAGGTTCATGCTTTGCTAAAGTAAAAAGATACTTCAGATCAGCAATGTGAGTACTCAATTTTTCATATCGTTCTTTTTGATCATTCAGTAAATGCTCCGGATCACTAGCAATTACCAAAAGGCCACGAGAAGACTTAGCTGTACTAACCAACCCTCTCGCTTTCAAAGCTTCCATCACTTCATAGGAAGCACTGCGATTGAGATCAGCCGCCTGAGCCACCTGACTCACCAATCCCTTTCCTAAACTCAGGGCAGCAGCATAAAAAGCACTCTCACGTCGATCAAGTCCCGCAAGTTGCAGAAGTCCTAAAAAATCCGTTTCTTTTTTAGCCATAAAGTAAGAGGTAAATACAAAGAAAGTGTAGTAGTAAAAGAGTAAATCTAAAAGCACACCACCAACTATATGTAGGCCAGATGTTTCGACTGCGCTCAACATGAATTACGGGCTAGGTGTCGGCAGGACAACACCCTTGGGTCATAATTCGCACTTCGCAATTCTGAATTCTACCGCAAGCGGTTGTGAGTGTAACTTGTATTGATACACCAACCACATTTATAGTCAGCTCGAATAATTCAATCACAATGGCACAGTGCAAACAGTGTGGTCAGGAATTTTCTATCCCTGATCGCGATCGGGCGTTTTATCACAAGGTTTCGCCAGTGATCAATGGAAAAACATACGAATTACCAGCTCCAACACAATGCCCTCAATGTCGACTCAAAAGACGGCTAATTTGGCGTAATGAAACCGCCCTATACCAAAGAAAAAGTGATTTTACTGGCAAAGAAATCATTTCCATTTTTTCTCCAGACAAGCCTTACAAGGTGTATGAACTCGGCTATTATGAAAAATTAGATCTACTGCAGTGGGGGATGGCAATCGATCCCGATCAAGCCGTGTTTCCTCAAATGAATAACTTTCTCAAACAGGTCCCTCGCCAATCATTGGTCAACTTTGGTGAGAACGAAAATGGTGAATATTGTAATTACAGCTTTGAGTGCAAAAACTGTTATTTATGTTTCTGGGGAGATTATGGCCAAGACAGTCTCTACAACTATGCCTTCGTCAACTTGATCAACTGTGTAGATACATTCTGGCTTTTTGATTCAGAGCTTTGCTATGAGATGGTGGATTGTAATAAGTGTTTCCGTAGCAAATACTGCCAAAACTCGGACAATATTAGTGATAGCGCCTTTATCTTCAACTGCCGCGATCTCAATCACTGTATGTTTTGTGTAAATATCGACCACAAAGAATATTGCCTCTTCAATCAACAATACACACGTGAAGAATATCTAGAGAAAATTAAAGCCTGGGATTTAGGAGACCGCACTATTGTAGAACAATGTTGGCAGGAATTTAAAAAGTTCCTTCAACCATTTCCCATTCGCAACCTCAACCTAGTCAACGTAGAAAATGTTACTGGCGATGTGAATCGCAATAGCAAAAACTGCTTTGACTGTTATCACATGGTAGAATCAGAAGATTGCAGCTATGGCATTGACCATATCAAAAACCACGATGTGTATGATTCCTATGGCTGTGTTGAACTCAGCTTATGCTGTGAGACATTGTGTGCGCTCAATTCTCAAAACATTTATTTTTCTTTTGATATCTATACTTCTCACAATCTCTTTTATTGTATTTCATGTCGTGACTGTAAAGACTGTTTTGGTTGTGTCGGACTAAGACATAAACAGTACTGCATCTTCAATAAACAATACACAAAGGCAGAATATGAACAAATCATAGCTAAAGTATTAGTTACTATGACCCAAACAGGTGAATGGGGTGAATTTTTACCTGCCAGCATGTCACCATTTGGTTACAATGAAACAGCAGCTCAAGAATATTTCCCAATTACCAAGGCAGAAGCAATAGCTCAAAACTACCCTTGGTCTGATTATGAAGCACCTATTCCTCAAGTAAATTCAACTATTGAGGGGAATACATTAGCCAACAATATTCAGGATATTAATGATGATATCCTAAACCAAGCTATCCGCTGCGCCGAAACTGGCAAGCTCTTCCGACTGACCAAACAAGAGCTGTCTTTTTACCGTAATCACAACATACCAGTTCCACAAACACATAGTGACGCTCGCCGACATGCTCGCATGCTACAAAAAAATCCAAGATCCACACATGCAAGCCATTGCAGTAAATGCTCATTACCCATGCTCACTAGCGTACCAATTTCAAATACCAGGCCAGTATATTGTGAACAATGTTACATTGACCTCAAATACTAATCATATATGCAAATTAAGAAAAAGATAAGCTGGTGCATGGCTCACAAACTTCCCAATCATCATGAACTGCACGGTCATAGTTATGAGTTGGAAATATTACTTGAGGGTAAAATTAACAATGACGAATCATCTCTTGATGCGGGACTGATCATTGACTTTAAACTCATTGAAAGTGTAGCCAAAGCAACTATTATCGACCTATTAGATCGCAGTTGCGTTATCAGTGAGCAAGACCCTGTGGCTGCACATCTAATAAAAATCCAGACTCAACTAAAAGTCGTCATTGTACCCTTTACCCCAAGTTCCGAAATGATAGTACAATGGCTATTCGAAAAGCTAAAACAAGCCTTTGCATCTTTGAATATTCCTGAACTAAAACTCAAAGAACTCACCCTATGGGACAGTACTAGCACAGCCGTAACTTATTCAGGAGACTAATTAATCATCAAGTCTCCACCTCATATCACCGAAAACTACTACGCGCAGATCCCTTATAACAAATTAAAACTCTTCACTGAAGCTTCCACATCACTAACATTAGTAATGGAATCTTCAGTAGTAGCAGTGATGGTATAGAGAATACCTTTAGATAAGACTAAAGTCTGACGGAATTGCACCTTTTTATTATCGGCGCCTACACGCTCATATTTCCACAATGTCGTATCTTGATTAGCTACCTTAATACTTTCGGTCTGCATATTTTGATTAACTGCAGTTGATTGAAGAGAAGCACTATTAGCGGCAATGAGATTAGCTAGGTTGGTTTCCATA
>CAZXKW010000119.1:0-3133 GCA_964641565.1 uncultured Candidatus Peribacteria bacterium | reverse complement strand
GCGTGTAAGAAATTGGACTGTCAGTTTCAGCACATTGATACTTACTGCTTGTGGATCAGGGATTACTGAAAAGGGGCCTCAGGAACTTTCCCTCATCATCAGCAACGACAGCATTTCATCAACCTTGAAAGCAACTAGTAGTGATCAACTCAATGTTGAGGTAAAAAACACTACAGATAAAGCTCAAGTAGTACGAATGCAGGGGCTTAAAATTAATTTTGTCAGCCAACCAATTTCACCACAGAGCAATCAAACTTTTCATTTTCAAATCGACAAAAATAAAGGGGCGATCAATATCACAGCTACAGATACTGAAAACCAATCCCAAAATACTACCGTTACTATCAACTAAACTATGCAGATATTTTTAGGCATACTAGGAATAGCACTTGGCATTCTCTATCTCAAATACAATTACCAAATCACCAATATTGTAGGCAAATTCCCTTGGGCAGAAAACTACTTGGGCCTTGGCAGTACATATTGGGTACATAAGCTTTTTGCACTCGCCATCATCATTCTCTCAATCATGTGGATGACTGGCTCATTTCAACTATTTCTGCAGAACAATGTCAGTAATTACTTTGGTAGTGGCCGTAGCCGTTGATTATTTTTTCCCATATCGCCAGCCAAAGAATGCTAAAAGAATAATCAGTACTAGACCAGTCAAAGCATAAGAAAATTGCTCTACACCAGCCCCCAATAAAACATAAGCCACTATACCTGGAATAATACCCACCATTGTCCCCCAGAAATAGTCCCGCCAACTCACTGCAGAAACACCAAATGCAAAGTTGAGCACGTCAAAATGAAACACCGGTATGAGCCGGAGGAAGATCACTGTGGCAATCCCCTTTTTACGTAAATGTTGATTATATTGAGCCAAAATAGGTCTTTTGTGAATTCCTAAGAAATCGCGAGCAACATACCGAATAAAAGCAAATTCCAGCATTGCACTGCCAAAATCAGCTATATACATAATAATCCCACCAGACCATAGACCAAAGGTAAGCCCAGCCATAGTCAAAAATACCCACGAAGGGATAAACAAAAAGCCACGTACCCATGAAAGTAAAATAAAGACTATGACAGCTTTATAACTAGAATGAGAAATCAGTTCTCGACAATAAACTAAAAGCTCGTGAATAGATTTACCTGTGTGGAGAAACCAAAAGAGACAGCCCAACAAGGCTAATACCCACAAACCAAAAAGTAGTATTCGCACCCAAGAAATTTTCTTTTGCATATGGAAAGAGAGCATAACCACTATAGAGTTGAAAATGGAAAGTGGCCACAAAGTAAGACGTAGTAAAAAGTTCTAGCTTATTGGAAATTAAGCTTTTAAGTGATCGCCGAAGTATGATAAGTTGATGACGTTTTTCTTCTTTGTTGCTATGCAAATCGATCCCCTTTTTTTGACCAAGACTGCTTATGAGTTGCGTATCAATGTCATTGATATGCTCACTGAAGCACAATCAGGTCATACAGCTGGCCCATTAGGAATGGCTGAGGTATTTAGCGTCTTGTACTTTAGTGGTTTAGTAAATATTAATCCTCAGAATAAAACTGCCCCAGATCGAGACCGAGTTATCCTTTCTAATGGTCACATCGCTCCCCACTTCAAGGGCATCCGAGTGTGCAAGATCTACCAGAAATTGAGACCTCATCGGGGCCACTAGGACAGGGTATTTCTCAAGCTGTAGGGATAGCTATTGGTTTACGGCATGAGCAATCTACCAGCCATGTATACTGCTTAATCAGCGATGGCGAATGCCAAGAAGGACAAACCTGGGAGGCTCTCATGTTTGCTAGTAGCAAAAATTTGACCAATTTGACCGTAATAATCGATCGGAATCGCATCCAAATCGATGGTAGTACCGATGAAATTGCACCAGGATTGGAACCATTGGCTCAAAAACTACAATCATTTGGTTGGGAAACTTTTAGCATCGATGGCAATGACGTCACCGATATCATTGAAGCTCTTAGTCAGAGTAAAAAGAAACGCAACAAACCATTGGTAATTATTGCCAATACCACACCTGGCAAAGGCGTGAGTTTCATGGAAGATGATTATCTTTGGCACGGCAAAGCACCTACCAAAACTGAAGGACAGCAAGCTAAACAAGAATTAACTACAGCCTTGGCATCATTATGAATAAACCACTCAGTATTCGTGATGGCTTCGGCCAAGGCATGATCGACATTGGCAGTGACAGGCGGGTTTACGCACTCTGCGCTGACCTCACTGAATCATTGAGATTAAACTCATTTAGAGAAAAATACCCTGAACGTTTTTTAGAAATGGGCGTGGCCGAACAAAATATGATTGGTGTAGCTGCTGGATTAGCTTTAACCGGAAAGGTACCATTTGCTGCCAGCTTTGCCTGTTTTTCACCTGGCCGAACATTTGATCAAATTAGGGTAAGTGTGTGCTATCAACAAGCCAATGTAAAAATTATTGGTGGCCATGCTGGTATCAGTGTGGGTGAAGATGGTGCCACCCATCAGATGTTGGAAGACATCGCTATAATGCGAGCTCTACCCCATATGACCGTACTAGTCCCTGCTGATTATGAACAAGCACGAACGATGGTAAGTAGTATGTTGCACCACCCAGGGCCTATTTATCTCCGATTATCACGTACAGGTGGCCAAAAAGTAACAACTGAAGCTTTCCAAATCGGCAAATCAAACATTCTTCGCTCAGGCAAAGATTTAACCGTGGTAGCTTGTGGACTTATGGTAGAAAAAGCATTAGCAGCCGCTGAGATTCTAGCAAAACAAGGTATTGAACTAGAAGTAATCAATGCTGCCAGCATCAAACCGTTCGACCGGGAGACGCTACTAACCTCAGTACACAAAACAAAACTAGTAGTGACAATGGAAGAACACCAAATAGCAGGCGGATTGGGAAGTGTAGTAGCTGAAATATTGGCAAAAGAAATGCCAACAAGACAATGCTTCATAGGCATTGAAGACCAATTTGGCCAATCGGGCACTGTAGATGAATTGTTCGACTACTATCAATTAAGTACAGACCATATTGCTCTGAGAATCAAAAACTTTATCACTAACGAAGCGAAAAATTAGCCCCCCCTGAGAAGAGAACCTGCCAGATCCTTCCCTTCGA
>CAZXKW010000118.1:0-3169 GCA_964641565.1 uncultured Candidatus Peribacteria bacterium | reverse complement strand
TCTTGGTTTTCAGCAACTACAGGAGCAGCAGCATATGCTTGAACAATTACACGAGCAGCTGTGTCTTTTTTCACTACAGTACGAGCACGAAGTGAAGCGGTAGTCATAGACGTAGTCAAACCTTCGTAGAGAGCTTGATCATGCGCTGGATCACTTGTTGGGGTTGCAGTAGTAGTACCAGCAGCAGTTGGTGCACCAGGGACAGTACCAGACCAAACTACCAATGAAGGCATTGTGCTATCATCTGGCATTGGCTCAACTGACACTTTTATTTGCTGAACCGTAAAGAGATCAACAGGAAGAGTGCCACTGCGGAATAATGTATTTACACCATTTCCACTGAATAAACCTGCACTATTAGCTGAACCATCTTTGACATACCAAGCCTGGTATTGCCATCCAATGCTACTTAAGTTTGGCAGGTTGTCGAAGTTCACACTCAAGACATTGTGTCCTGTACCAAATATACGTGCAACAGCATTAGTGTTGCCGTAACCGACAGGGAAATCGAGATCAAAAGCCTCAGTTCCATTACTTGGTAAGCCACGAACAACTACGACACCTGATGGGTTAACATTACCATCATTGGTAGGCTCAATTGTTACAGAGAATCTACTAATTGTACGAAGTGGTACTGGTAAAGAGATACTACTAGTAACAGGAAGGTGGCGATCACTCACAAGCACTCCATCTTCGACATTGAAACGAGCTAAACTATAGCTAGTAGTTGCGTCACTTGCCCAGAGTTCATACATAGAACCTTCAGATAATTCAGGGAAGCGTTGAGTAGAAACATCAACACGATCTGAATCTGGATCTGGAGTAACACGCAAACGAGGGAAAGCGTAATTGAAAGTCAAAGGAAATTCTTTGAGGGCACCACTCATACCAGGACGAGACTCAAGTGTACCAGCTTTGGCCATAATTGCTCGGCTAACAATTTTAGCCATTTGTTCACGAGTCACATTGTCATTTACACCAAATGTAGCCGCACTATAACCACTCAATACATTGAGGTTATAAAGAGTCTCTACATGAGAATAAAATGTATGACTAGCAGGAACATCCATAGTGAAGTGCGGCCCACCTTGAGTATTTGGTTGGAAACCAAAAGCACCCATTACCATTTTAGAGAATTCACCACGAGTTACATATGCATTAGGACGGAATGTACCATTGCTATAACCGTTAACTGTGCCTCGTGCAGCTAATGTCATAATGTAGTCATAGAATGTATGACCAGCAGGAACATCAGAAAAACGAGATGTCCCACCATTCGCCACAGGAATTCCAGCAGCATTAACCAACACCTTAGCCAACTCACCACGAGTAAGATTGAAACTTGGATAGAAATTTCCACCTGCTCCACCAAGTACTCCACGAGCACTTAAATCATTGATATATTGTGCGAATTCGCCTCCTGTCACATCAGAAAAAGCAGCTTGTGCCAGTGGCGCAAAAACTACCGATCCCACAAGTGCGAAAGAGACAAAACGCGTATAGAAACGCATTTTCATCATAAACATAAAAGTTAATTTCCTAGCAGATTGTAAGACATAGAGCCAACCGATAGCAAAGAAAAGCCAAAGAACCACTTTACAACTACTCTCAACATTTTATAAACCTGCTAGGAGAGCTTCTACATGAGACAATTGGCTTTTTTGCTTTATTAAAGCCCTCTACATGATAGTACCACGAATGATAGTTTGTGGTGTAGATGCAATATTATTTATTCTGACTGTAATTTCCACATCTTGTCTAGCACTTCCCATAGCCTGATAAGTACCGATATAAACTCCACTACCAACTGGCGATTCTGTTACAGGCGCTATAATAGTCCCCGAACCTTTAGTCACCTCAGCACTAATCTCTAATCCAGTAACAGGTGCCCCTCCTATACCTTGCGGAGTTACCAAAATTTGAGCTGTTTGATTGCTATACAAACGATTAGGCACCAATCTAGCTAAAGAAACACTAGGAGCGGTGACATTGGCTTGTGCATTTTGCTGTAAAAATTCATTAAGGGTAGTACTAAATACTGACCCCATAAAAGCGGTGATCTGAATATTTATTGGTCCAGCAGCTGCATTAGTGGAAGCTTGAAAGGTAACCTGGTACAAACCATTACCCAATTCTGAGGCTTCAAGAATGCGCACATCACCGCTCAACACTGATGCTCTATAATCACTCCCCTCTTGGAGTCCAGTTTCTAAATCACCATTATTTTTGATAGTAAAAAATAAGGTACCTATTTGACCAGGTGATAGACTAAGTGGTGACACATCAATAATTTCTACCACATTTTGAGTAATATTCACTTGAGATGGTGTCAGAACCACTGACTCAGATAACTGACCACTGCTGTTTGAAGTACCCAGCAATTGACGTTGAGCCAACAAAAGTATTTTCGCTGCTTCAGCACGAGTCAAATCACCATCAGGAGCAAACGCTGTAGAACTTCGTCCTTGAATCACATTTAAACGAGCAAAGTAATTTACTATTTGAGTATCAGAATTACTAAAAACATCACCAAACTGCCGTGCCAAGCTTTCCTTACTCCAATCAACACCCCAAGCAGCTGCTAGCAGGTATAAGGCTCCAAGGCGATTAATCGGCTCATCACTTAGCCCACCTAACTCAGGACTATGAACTGCCCGAGTAACCAACAAGCCCCACTCTTTCACACTAATTGATTGTTGCGGTCTAAAAGTGCCATCACCGTAACCTCGGATAATGCCTTGATTAGAAAGTGTAGTCACTGCCTCCAATAAATCACCAGATAAACTACCAGTATCAGTAAATTGTACCGCAGAGACTATTGGGGGTTGAGCTAAAAGTAATGAACTAATCATGGCCACAAATACTATTCTTTTCATAAAAGATTGAAATTAAGTGAACCTGATAAGTTTACTTTAGGAAGTGATAATTCACAATGAAAACTATTGAGAAGTTAGCGAACAAAAGACTTTCAATGAATTACCAAGCCTGATGACTGAATTGTAAGTTCTAAAATCGAGAATCTAAAATCTAAATTGACGCTGCATTCTTCTTTGAGCGACAAATCTGCATCCTGAATTCGCCATTCGCAATTCACACTTCGCAATTTTTGTTAACAAAAAAGCCCCCTCCCTATTGCTAGAGAAGAGGCTTGATTGTTTATTGCGACGTT
>CAZXKW010000117.1:2950-3222 GCA_964641565.1 uncultured Candidatus Peribacteria bacterium | reverse complement strand
TATTATCCCTATAAACGCATTTTTTTGCTGAATTTGCATTGTTAAAACAGTAAAATTTTCATAAAAACTATAAATCTGAAACCACTAACCTGGCTATACTTGCAATACAAAACTTATAGAAATGGCTCGGGAATTGAAAAATATTTTCCCGGTTGAAATACTAGACTACAATCTCTTCAAACTTTGCATATGAATCAATTATTCTCTGGTAGAAAGCTGGTAATTGTTACCATGCACAAAAAAACCGAAGAATAACATAATATGGCGATCGA
>CAZXKW010000117.1:0-2940 GCA_964641565.1 uncultured Candidatus Peribacteria bacterium | reverse complement strand
CTCAATGGAACTCGGACTTTGTTTCCAGCATTAGATTGGGAAAAGTTATTTGCCATGCTCGTGAGATGAATCCGGGCTAAGAGAATAAAAGGTAAAGGAGGCAGTTGTTAAGATAAGAACTAAAATGCTTCCTTCGTCACCTTATGATATTTCTCCCAGATATCTTGAAATTCTGGAGATTGTTTTAGCAATTGTTGGAGTGTGCCTGAAGCAATAATCTTTCCTGATTGGAAGAAGTAAATTTCATCAAACAAGTTGAGTAAGTGGAGACGATGAATAGACGCAATAATTGTCTTTGCTTTGAAGGTTTTAAAAATATTACGATAAATGTGCAGCTCATTTTTGCTATCCACTGAACTCGTAGACTCATCAAGTAGAATGATTTCTTTATCTTCACTAGCCAAAAGACCTCGTGCCAAAGCTAAACGTTGTTTTTCTCCTCCACTTAAATTCACTCCTTTTTCAAAAATAAATGATTCTAATTTATGAGGGAGCCGCTCCACTACATCAGTAAAGCAGGCCATGTCGGTAAACTTCTTGATGTACGCATCAGTATGATTGATACCTACCGTAATATTCTCTCGAATTGAAGTAGAAAAAATCTCTGGATCTTGGGGTATAAGCGCAATCGACTCACTAATTGACTTAAATCCATTGGGGAGAAGCTTTCCATCCAACTCCAACTGACATTCAGTAGGCTGATAAAGTTCTCTAATAATTTTAAGAAAAGTCGTTTTACCACTACCGCTAGCACCAATTACGGCAATTCTTTTACCGCGAGTAATAGTTAAGGACACATCATCCAAATGCAATTGACCTTTCTTGGCAGTTTGGTAAGCAAAGCTAAGATTTTTGATCGAGAGATTGTGCCAACGACTGCCCAGAGCAACATCTTTTGGTTTTCTTAGGGAACTAAACTCATTAGCAATCTGCTCCGCATTGAGTACGGCAGCTTTTTGTTGAACAATATCGCCATACATATAAGCAAACCGGAAGAAAAGATCAGTAATACGAGTAATATAGCCGTACAAAGCATACACGGTACCAATCAGCACCACCTCACCCGAAGCCAAATGGCTATAAAAATAGGCAGCTAGAACCCAAGTCGTCATCAACACACTAGAAAGACTGACCAAAAACCACTTCACTTCATTGACTACATTATTACGACTAAAAAGTTTAAAGGGTTTAAGAATTTCTTTATAAATAGCTGATGCCACTAACTTTTCTATTCGCAAAATAATCACGGTAGTGATATTGCTAATGACATCAAACACCTTGGCTGACACTTTATTCTCAGCTCCATAAATCTCCTTGTATTGTCTCACCAAAACTTTATCGAACTGTAAAATAAAGATAATGGTAATGGTCACCATAAAGAGCACAATGTACGACGCACTGAGATCAAAATAAATTAAAGCAAAATACGAGCTTACTAATTTCACTACTGACTCGATTAGTTGAAAAGTGTCTCCTGAATAGCGATAAAGAGCTGCCGTTCCTTTCTCCACTTTATCGATAGTATCCCCAGAATGATGATCACTATGCCAATCCATCGGGAAGGCCATCACTCCCTCAAGTAAATATTTTTTGTAGTTTGATCGCACAATAAAGGCATTTTTATTTTCAATGACCCGAGCTGGCCCATGGAATGACCAAAAAACGATTTCAATGAGAATTCTAAAAGCCAAAGCCCCCAACAGAAAAGGCATGCTAGTAGTAGTAATCCCCTGCACCTGAATAGTATTGAGAATATAAGCGATTACTAATGGTTCAAAAAAGAAAATCCCATTTGCAGAGATAAACATGAAGAGATACAGCACAACACTACGCCTATTCGTCCCCGCGTATTTCCATAGTTTTCGGGTCAAGTAAATTATCGGACTATTCAAAAAACTCATTATTTTGTTCATTATTAGCTACTAATACGGATATTCCCACTTGCTATTACAAAACAGACTGGATTGTCCCCTGAGGAAAGGCTATATTTAAGTAAATATTAAATTTCTCTATGGACGAAAACACTTCACCTACTCCTACTCCAGCTGACAATACCTCTCCGTTTGGGAAATTAGACTCACGTTTAATCACTAGAATCATTAGCGGTGTCATTGGTCTAGGACTACTCTATACTGGTTACAATACTTTTAGTAAAAATGATCAAGTAGATACTTGGAATGGGGTGCTTTACTGTCACAATACTGCCGTAGAAGATTTAGACCGAGCGATCAGCCAATATTATGACACCACTAATTTTGATGAGCCCAAAAAAACTACTTACCAAGGATTATCTCAAGCAAATACTTGGAATATGTGTACTACAAAACTGGATGAAGCAATGCAGAAAGGCAATCAAAAACCAGAATTGAATGCTACTTTGAAAGATTTCAAAGATAGTGCTCAAAAAGTAGTGGATAAACTTTCCGCAATAGCCCCCTATTATAAGAATAAAGAGTATCTCACTGATCAATATGCCAAAGGAAAGGCAGCTGACGCTGAGATTGAAACTGCAGTCAAACAATACACGGTTACTAGCAGTAAATTTACTGAAGCTGTAGACCAAGCTGAAAATGTGCAACGCCAAGAAGACATTTCTGAAGCTGCAAAGGACCCACAAAGAAAAAATGAAGCCTTGCTATTACAAGTAATGGATCTAGCTAAGAAAACCATGGAAAGCATGCATGTTGAAGCTCCCAACAAAACCACCGTTAGCACTCAAATCCAAAGCCTACAGACCAATTTAGACCTGTTCAAAAACACAGCTCTCACTGAGATGAAAAGTGGTCCAAACCAAAGTAAGTATCAAGCTTGGAAGAGCTGGTCAGACAAAGCTAGTAAGTTTCTCGATGCAGCTAAAGCATTCAATAACCTAGCGCCAACTAGCAAAGAGGATGATCAGCTAGAAAGCCTCTACCAGACTGAAGAGACTTACAACAATAT
>CAZXKW010000116.1:0-3229 GCA_964641565.1 uncultured Candidatus Peribacteria bacterium | reverse complement strand
TACAGCATACAATCGGGCCATATTCTTCAATGACCAAATCCATGATGATCAGCTCTGGAACAACCTCGACAAAGCTATTCATTCACCCATAGACACACAGCCATTCAATCCTCAAAGCTACGAAAATACTATTAAAGCAAGTGAAAAAGATTGGAAAGATGCGCTGCGAAGCACTCGTCGATGGCAAAGCTTACCCAGTATTAGCAGTAGTCAAATAAAAGCCACCTTTGACTCTTGGTACGATGAACCTGTATTGAGCACGATGGCTGCCGTATTACCTGCTGTTGGCCAATACTTTCTTGAATTAAATAACACCCAAGACCCTGCTATTATTAGTACACAAGAAAATGCTGTGGGTGAATTTCTTACACAACTGGGGGTATTCTCATCTACAATCGCCATCAATCACCGACTTTTCAGCCAATACCCAGCAGCATTGATTCCTGAAAATGTGTGTAACAATATCAATCCACTTCCGGATAGTGGTAGCGAGGAAATCGAAAGAATTCGTAATCAAATCAATACACTAAAAGCATGGGTCAACACTATTCCTCGGGGATCATTACTGGCAGAGGCTGCTAACCCTAACTTATTTACAGTAAATGGCACCTTAGTAGGAAAATACTTTGTAATTCGTCCGGGCGCATTAGTGAGAAGTATCAGTGATGAACCGACTACTATAAAAACTATTTTAATTGATCCTTCGGCAGTAACTGCTGAATTTACAGTTCCCCGAGGAGGATTTAACCACCCCAATATTCTGGAGGGAGCGGATAATAGCTGGACTACCAATAATATAGGCGATGAACAAATCAAAGAATTGATCGGTTGGCACTATTTTCTCAATTCTACAGATAAATATCTCTACTTTAGTAAAAATCGTCTTCCACCCTTGAATCAATTTTCTAGTCTCCCTGATACGTATGAAATAGCTTATAATAATTTGGATGAAGCAATATCCCAATACTTAAACGGCTCATGCTTGAATAATCGCAGTCCAGAAACTAAAAGCCTACTCAGTATTTATACCGGTCATGTTGGCTTGGTAGCAAACGCTACTAATTTGCCCGCCTATCAAGAGCTGAGATCGGGAGCCAGCTTAGCTTCGTTAGTGATTTCTGGTACTATAGCCAGTCAAAATTACAGCTTTGATGACAGTAATATGCAATTTCCAGGGCTGAAGGATTTACCTTTATTTAGTAGTTGGGCCGGCGGTGATATGCTTGGACAAGCTCTGCTTCCAGGGCTCAATGAAAATGTTAATCTACTTGGAGATCCTTGTTTGCTGTTGCCTTCTTAAATCTGCCATCGCATGCTAAAAACTAAATCCCACATTGTCATAGTAACGAGTATTAGCTGCTTACTAATAGTAACTAGCCTCAATCAAATACTCACTACTCCGCTACAGGCAGTAGCAGAAAGAGAAAGTTTCCCTGACCCGTCTTCTTTCGATCAAAGTACAGGCACAGCTATCAATACCAACCTCAGTCAGATAGCATTCATCAGTACGATGAAACAAGATGAAAGTGACCAAGAGAACATTGTAGCTTTTGATGAAACAGGAAATGGGGCAATTATTACACGCGAGAATGGTGAGTTCAGAACATATACTGGGCTAAAATTACCTCAAACTCCATTGGCTCTACTCAGCGCTGATCTTTCCAATGACCAGAAAGAAGATCTCGTAGGTATCTTGCCTCCCCAGTGGATAAGTTCTAAAG
The DNA here is from genome assembly GCA_964641565.1 of uncultured Candidatus Peribacteria bacterium. Lineage (GTDB taxonomy): Bacteria > Patescibacteriota > Gracilibacteria > RBG-16-42-10 > RBG-16-42-10 > JAGNZB01. Next base: position 1,508 of record CAZXKW010000116.1, on the reverse strand, counting down.
ATTGGCGACGGGCGAGAATTATTGAAGTTGGCTCTAACTACATCATTACTGATCAGCTATTACGAAAGAATATTCTTACGCAATCAACCATTGTTAGTAATAGTGGTAATCAATATATAGTCAAAAGCAATACGGGCCCCACTGATGATAGCCCTCGAAATGCAATTTATTTGGATAAACAAATCGCTCCAGAAGAAAACCCTACTCTAGCTGACTACCGAGAACTTTTTAGTGTAGGTCAATATATCAACTATTTGATGCCAATTAAGGCGATTAGTAAAAATATCACTCTCCATGTGAATAAAAGTACAGGCTCTCCAAACTTGATCCCAATGGCATGCAAGCCATTCATCCCACAGGATATCGCTACACCCACAGCATTAGCCATTGGTCAATTCGGTGGTGATAATAATTTGGATTTGAGTCTGATTACACATACTTCTGAGGAATTACAAAGCAGCAATGTTAGTACAGCATACAATACAGATAGTCATGTACTAACCTTCACCATTGCCGTGCCTCCAAGCATGATTCGTTCAAGAAATCTGACCGGTAGCTATATTAGTTTCACAAGTGGTCCAAACAAATTGATTCCTATCCGTCAGGGAACAGAGAATCAACTGATCGTTGATGTCACTTTGCCAGCTACAGGTGAAGGACTAGAAGCGTTCCAAACCGCATTGCTTCCTGGTGATATTTTTTGGTTAACAACCAACACCGACGATACCAAACGTGAGCTAGTCTATTATGGTGATGGTCAAGGTTGTTTCAGCTACACAGGGAGCTTAAAAGGTGCAGTACTTGAGACAAGTTATGGTCAGGTAACTCTTCCCAATGCAAGTGCAGTTGGCACAACATCACGTAGCGTTATTACTGACCTTAATGCTAACTGGCTACCAATTGACAGTCTTGCAAACCGCACTATCCGTATCAGTGACAATCAATACACTATTGAGCACAATGACCAGTATCATCTCTACCTAGAAGCAGCAGCAGGAAATGTCAGTGCTCGGGTGCCAGATGCACTTCATCAAAGAGCTAGTACAGCTTATGAAATAGTAGCAATTGACCCTCTACCAGTGAGCACGGAAGAACGTATGACTAAAGTAACAAGCTTGGTTATGGATACGCCCAGCTCAATCCAATCAATGATTGGTGGAACTACCCTGACAAGTAATAAACCTCAAGTAAGGGCTATCGACATTGATCAAGATGGGGATAAAGATATTATTTATTTGAATGCTGGCCGCATTTTTCTCAAAATCAACAATGAAAATTCACTCTAATATCATGCGATTTTTCGCAACATTCATAATAATTAGCATTGTTTTCCAAAGCCTACCACTAACAGCTATGGCGGCTACTAATCAACCATTAGGTGTCGTCAATATTATTAATATTGCACAAGAGAATAATCAAGTTACAGGAGGTTTTCAACCATTACCCGAAGGCCCAACGGTTACCGCTAGAGTAGATAGCAATGGGCAAGGAGATTTTCTTACGATTCA